>JAJYOH010000545.1 GCA_021796315.1 Chloroflexota bacterium | reverse complement strand
GCATCAGCAGTTGCATCGTCCCCTCGACGTTGATGCGGTGCGCTTCTTCCGTCGCTATCTCGGCCTTCGACGAGAGCGAAGCCGCCAGATGAAAGATAATATCGAAATCATAATCATAAAAAGTTTTGATCTTATAAACCAGATCCCCTTGCACGTGCTCGCTCACCAAACTTTTGATCGTCTCCGGCAGCGGCGCCATGTCGGCGGTCACAACTCGATAGCCTGCGCGCTTTGATAACTCCTGCACCAACGCCTGTCCAATCTCGCCGCATGCGCCGGTAACCAACACATTTTCTCGTCCTTGCCGGTGCGAGTCAGTCATAGTTCACTCCTGGTGTGCTACAGAGTACTGCGTCAACTTCTAAAAGAGAATTTGATTTACATCTTACCCTAGAAAAATCAATTTAGGAATTGACATAAAAAGCAGTAGAATGCTGTTATTGTACAACACCTCGAATTGAAAATTTTGCGCTGTTTGTCATCAATAAAAAATGATTTTCTCCCCCTCAAAAACAAGATCGATCTTTTTTGGGCTGTTCGCCCTGATCGGACTCATCGCGGGTCTGACCGGCTGCGCCAGCGTAGCGGACACATCCCTCATTGAACGATCCGTGGCAACCGGAACCCCGCTTCCTTCCGCGACCGTTGTCTGGTTCCCACCTTCGGCCACACCCACGCTGCGAACTTTATCCACCCAGGTCCCCACGCCCGAACAAAAACCCGGCATCGGCAGCGCCATCTTCACCGACGATTTTTCCTCGCCCATTTTATGGAATACTGCTGTTTCAGATCAGGCCAGCGTTGACGTCAGCCGCAACCGCCTGACCATCGCCGTCCAACCCGGCATCTACATGTTGAGTATGCGGCAGGGCGTGACGCTGAGCAACTTCTACGCCGAGATCACAGCCAAACCCAGCTTATGCCAGGGCAAGGACGATTATGGGATGCTCTTCCGTGCGCCTAATAATGTGGCTTCATACCACTTTGCTCTTTCATGCGATGGAACAGCGCGCGTCGAACGCATCAGTGTTGGGACACGCGAACCGCTCCAGTCACCCATGCCCAGCGGCGATGTCCCGCCCGGCGCGCCGGGAGAAGTCCGCATTGGCGTATGGGCTGCTGGCTCTGAAATGCGATTCTTTTTGAACGGCCGTTATCAATTCAGCGTGAACGATAGAAATTATCCATCCGGCGCGCTGGGCGTTTTTGCCCACGCCGCCGGAAACACCCCAGTTACCGTTACATTTTCTGATTTGGTTGTTTACGATGTGACCTATTCGCCTCCCACAAAAACTCCATCCCCTTGATGTCATTGCGAGGAGCCGCTTCGCAGGCGGCGAAGCAATCCCGCGTTTGATGTTTACTTGAGATTGCCACGCCCACTCGCTCCGCTCGGGGCTCGCAATGACGATAGAATATAGTATGCCCGCCAACAAACTCAACGACCTCGACTCAAAGACCTGGCTCAAATTCCAAAAATCATGGTTCATCCACAACCCGCCGCCGCGCAAGAAAGACGTGCTCGTTCATCCCGCCAAATTCCCGGAGACGATGGCGCAGGATTTCATCGAATTTTTTACC
This sequence comes from Chloroflexota bacterium, assembly GCA_021796315.1. Next base: position 2,583 of record JAJYOH010000545.1, on the reverse strand, counting down.
AAGCAAGGTCAAACCATCCTTGACCCAATGGCCGGTACAGGTTCTGCTTTGATCGCCGCCCTGCGCGCCGGGCGAAATTCCTACGGCATCGAGTTGAATAAAAAGTACGCTGAGATCGCCGAACAGATCATCAAGGAAGAACGCAAAGCACTTGGCTCTTCAATCGAAAATCTGAAATCTGAAATCGTAAATGGCGACGCGCTCAAAGCCGCGAAATTTAAAATCCCGACCATTGACTACGTGCTGACATCGCCTCCCTACTGGGACATGCTGCACGCCAAAGGCGCCGAGACACAGCAGAAACGCCGCGCTTCCTCGGACATGGATGTTTTTTATTCGGATGATCCCAAAGATGTAGGCAACATTCACGATTACGAAAATTTCTTAGGGCAACTAGTCGCGATCTACACAGGCTTGAAGTCTGTGCTGCGCGAGCGGGCTTACATCACCATCATCGTCAAGAACGTCAAGAAAGGCGGAAAGATCTATCCGCTGGCGTGGGACCTGGCGCGCGAACTTGGCAAAGTATACACACTCAAAGATGAAAAACTCTGGCTGCAGGATAATCAACCGCTCGCGCCGTACGGTCTCGGTTCCGCGTGGGTCAGCAATACCTTCCATCATTATTGCCTGCAATTTAGAAACGACCCGGAAAACTGATCACTGATTACTGAAAACTGATTACTGATTACCATGCTCACTTCGTCCGACATCATCTGCTTGCCCTACACGCCCGATCTCACCGAAGGCGGAATCGCCTACGCCTGCCGTTCCCTGCCGCACACGTATGACCGCATGGGCGGTTCATCCTTCGACCGTCTGCGGCGCATCGTGGCGGGCGTGGCGGTCGAGCTGGCCTTCCGTCGTTATCTCTCGCAACAAAACATTCCATTCGACATCAAGGGCGCGACGCCATTCACTGATCCCGACCGTTACGATGTCTCACTCGGCGGACATCGCTGTGATCTTAAGTCGTTCCTGATCACACACCGCGACCAGATCACGCTTCTTCGCCGGGACCTCAGCCCGGTTCTCGACGCCCAGGCCCTGGTGCCGCTCGATCAGTATGCGCGTGACGGCCAGGCAGATAACGACCTTTATCTCTTCGCATTTCTGACCGGCCTGATCGCGGCTTCCCCCGATGACATGCAGAAAGCATCCGACGCCGGACAGCCCGTGTATCTCATTCACACCATGCCCAAAGCGTGGACGCGCCCGAATAACTGGATCCCGCTTGGGCGGCTGGCGCTCAAATCTGAATCGGATGAAATGCTCAGGCTCGAAATCGGCGGTCAGGATTCCGGCCGGGAATTTGTGACGCGCTCCGTCGAACTCCCGCCGCACACACGCGTCGAAGTCGATGCGGAATTTTATTCGCTGGCTTACGCCCATGTTAAATCCAGGCCGAAGGCGCGCTTGGGACTCCATTCTCCATCACAAAAAGAAACATACGTGATCGAGTCAATTGCGTGGAGCAATATCTGGGTGTACGGCATGGATATCTATCTGACGGGCTGGATCGCGCGCGCAGACTTCCGCCGACGCGCCCACTTGATCCGCGAAGGAAGCCGCGTCTTTCAATATGACCGTACTCGTTCAAAGAATCTTGCTGTCTCCGTCAGCGATTTAAATCCTCTACCTGATCTATTCGAACGGGTTCGCGAATGGGAAAGGAAAGGCTCATAAATGTCCCATAGGATTCTTCTTCTCGTACTGATTGTTGCTCTGACCGCTTGTTCTCCCCTGAATAAACTTTCGTCCAAAGTGACCGCCCCGGCGGAAGCGTCGCTAACCGCCACCACCGCCTCGACCGGCGAGACGGCGCCAACACCCACCCTCAAACCCACCGAGATTCCCGCCACACCTACCGAACCGCGTGATCCCAACATGCCCCCCGGCGCGACGGGCAAGGATGCGCAGGGAAATTATATAAAAACCGTGACGGAAAACGGAAAGCAAGTGACGTATACATCGGAGGCCGTCCCGACCGGCAGCAATGGGGAAACAAAGAATATGTGGGTTACTTCCCACGTAATTAACCCGACATTCAACGGCGGGATTCCCGCTATTGATCAGCTTGGGGACGGGTATCAACCAAAGATTTCAATTCACTTTGAAGTGAAGGAAGGTATTCTGGCTCCATCTCTAGAGCACATTCAGAATCCAGCGCCCATGAATGGTGCAACTACATTTTCGAATATTCTTTATATAACATTGATGGAGCGATATTTTACGAAATCATTTATGAAAATACCGAATAGCGATATGGTGCAGTTTGGGAAAGATTGGAATGCCGGTAAAATTTCCATTCCCGTTACCGATGCAAATGGCAACACATATGATTTACCGATAAACGATAAAACTCAGGCAAACATAATTCTTGTAAATCCGGAAGATATAACTCCCGATTTTATATTAGGATCTTTTCACTCCGTTACCACGTATAAGGATGGAGTGCTTGATATCGCAGTGGCTGACACAATACCGCAAGAGTTACTTTCTCCAGATAGTTTTACTTTTGTAATATTAAGTCGGCTAATGCAAATTTTCGTCACCCAAAACCAATCACAGGATTATTTTAAA
>JAJYOH010000060.1 GCA_021796315.1 Chloroflexota bacterium | reverse complement strand
ATTTCGCAAAGAGCTTTGGTTCAACATTCCGTCCCGCCGCGGATTCGTCAACATCACGCCGAAAATCGGACCACCTTTGCCTCTCCACTCGAAGATATTTCAGCGCTCATCGCAATCTCGTTCCTGTATTACTCGACTTTAAAAAAGTTCGGCCAGCCTGCTTTATTGAATTTTGGAGTGCGGGCTTTATAATGGATCCATGTCCACGCCAATTCTAGCCACTAAACTTTATATCCCCCCACCTCGGCCTAAAATTGTTCTCCGCCCCCGCCTGATCGAGCGGCTGAACGAGGGTCTCTCTTCGGGACGCAAGTTGACTCTCGTTTCTGCCTCCGCCGGCTTTGGAAAAACCACGTTGGTCAGCGAATGGGTCGTAAATTGCGGGCAACCGGTCGCTTGGTTGTCGTTGGACGATGGGGATAACGACCCTATACGCTTTCTAACTTACCTCATCGCAGCTTTGCAGACGCTTGCCCTGAGTAAAGTCGAAGGGATTGCGACGAATATTGGAGCAGGGGTGTTAGGTGTGCTCCAATCCCCTCAACCACCGCCAATCGAATCGATTCTGACAGCCCTGATCAATGAAATCACCGCAATCTCGGACCATTTCATCCTCATCCTTGATGACTACCACGTGATTGATGCCAAAGCGGTTGACAATGCCCTCACCTTTCTACTTGAGCACCTGCCGCCACCGATGCACTTGGTGATCGCCACCCGCGAGGATCCAGATCTACCCCTGGCCCGGTTGCGCGCCCGCGGTCAATTGACCGAACTGCGCGCCGCTAATTTGCGTTTTACCCCCGTCGAAGCCGCCGAATTTATCAACCAGATGATGGGACTAAACCTCTCGGAAGAAAACATCGCCGCACTGGAAGCCCGCACAGAAGGCTGGATTGCCGGCCTGCAACTAGCCACGCTTTCCATGCAGGGACATCAAGACGCCGCCGGCTTCATCAAATCTTTCACTGGCAGCCACCATTTCGTGCTGGACTATCTGGTTGAAGAAGTTCTGGGACAGCAGTCCGAAAGCATCCAGACTTTCTTGCTGCGCACTTCAATCCTTGACCGCCTGTGCGGACCCCTTTGTGATGCTGTTCTGCTCGACCCTTCTGCTTCCGGGCAAGAAACCCTGGAATATCTCGAACACGCCAACCTGTTCATCGTCCCCCTGGACAACGAGCGGCACTGGTACCGCTATCACCATCTTTTTGCCGATGTTCTTCATATGCACTTAATGGCGGAGCAACCCGATCAGGGTTCTGCCCTGCACCGGCGCGCGAGCGAGTGGTACGAGCATAATGGTTCGACGGACAATGCGATCCGCCACGCGCTGGCCGCTGAGGATTTCGAGCGAGCGGCGACCCTGATCGAACTGGCAGAGCCAGAAATGCGCAGGAGTAGACAGGGAGGCACAGTCACGGAGCTTGGCTGGCTAAAGGCAATCCCCGACGAGCTGGTTCACTTCAGGCCGGTGCTCAGCGTTGCCTATGCTTTCGCATTATTTGGTGGCGGCGAGGTCGAGGGCGTGGAGCCTCGACTGCGGGACGCCGAACGATGGCTGGACACGCCGGCCGACACGGCGGGGATGGTCGTCGTGGACGAAGAGGAATTTCGCCGTCTGCCGGGTATGATCGCCCTTCTCCGTGCCGCGAAGGCTCTGGCCCGCGGCGATATGCCCGAGACCGCGAAAAACGCTCGACGGTTGCTTGATCTCGCACCGAAGGACGATTATCTGATGCTCGGTGGGGCAGCCTCGCAACTTGGTCTCGTTGCATGGACGAGCGGGGACCTTGAGGCCGCCCGCCGGATGACTGCCGATGGCATGGAGAATGTGCGGCGGGCCGGGTACATCTCTTCGGCCATCGGCGGCTCCATCGTCCTGGCGGATATACAGATTACGCAAGGCTGTCTCCACGAGGCAATGGCCACCTATGCGCGGGGATTGCAGTGGGCGACGGAGCCGGGCGCGCCAGCGCTTGGCGTGCGGGGAGCGGCAGATATGTATGTGGGCATGAGCGCCCTTCACCATGAGCATAACGATCTGGAGATTGCCACGCAGCACCTGATCACGAGCCAATCTCTGGGTGAGCTTGCTGGGATGCCGCAAAACCCGTATCGCTGGTGCGCGGCGATGGCGCGCATACGAGAGGCCCAAGGCGATCTGGATGGCGCGCTCGAACTGCTCGACCAGGCCGAGCGCGTATACGATGGTAACTTTTCCCCGAATGTGCGTCCGATCGCGGCGCGGAAGACACGGGTGTGGGTGGTCCAGGGTCGGTTGGGTGAAGCCCTGGGCTGGGCGCATGAGCAGGGCCTGTCCGTTGAAAACGAACTCAGCTACCTGCACGAGTTCGATCACATCACCCTAGCCAGGGTGCTCCTGGCCCGCTATCAAAGCGACCATGCAGATGGCTCCGTTTCCGAGGTAATGGGACTGTTGGAGCGTCTGCTGAAAGCAGCGGAAGAAGGCGGGAGGAAGGGAAGTGTGATCGAAATTCTGGTATTGCAGGCGCTTGCTTATCACACGCAGGGTGATCTCCCGGCTGCTCTTTTGCCTTTGCAACATGCTCTTGCGTTGGCCGAGCCGGAGGGCTACATCCGCATGTTCCTTGACGAAGGCTCAAGCATGATGCAACTGCTTCGCGAAGCTTCCGCGCGTGAAATCATGCCAGACTACACAGACAAGCTGTTGGCAGCATTTGAAGCTGAGAAGCGAAAAAGCGAAGAAAAACCTTATTTACTTCCTACCCAACCCCTTATTGACCCATTGAGCCAACGCGAGTTAAAAATACTACAGCTCATTGCCCAGGGACTCTCGAATCGAGAGATTGGCGAGCGGCTTTTCCTGGCCCTAGACACGATCAAAGGGCATAACCGCAAAATTTTTGACAAACTGCAAGTTCAAAGCCGCACCGAAGCCATCGCCCGCGCCCGCGAATTAGGTTTGCTGTAAGGTTCAATTTTCCTCGACATTTCCCCTCAATAACTAAAAACAACACCCATAACCAACACTAAAGTGTCTGTTCGTTAACACTGTGTGGGGCATATTATCCTTGTACATTCTCGGCAAAGACCGGAGCCATGAACGGGTGGCACGGACTGTAATGACCGGCCACAACAGGTACAAGGTGATGTCAAACGAACTCGAACCAAAAACTAATGCAAGTCAACCCGTAGTTTATCAGATCAGGATCAAGGGCCATTTGGGTAGTCAATGGACAGACTGGTTTGACGGCCTGACCATCACGCTGGAAGAGAATGGCGATACTCTCCTAACCGGACCCGTAGTTGACCAGTCCGCGTTGCATGGCTTGCTCAAAAAAGTACGTGATTTGGGCATGCCGTTGGTCTCGGTCTGTCCTCTCGAAAACAACCAGGCAGATACGTCGGACGTCAAACAGTAAATGGATATAAGCACCTTGGAAAGGAGGTTTGCCTTTGATAACATTTTTTGCCCATTTCAACCCCCGGTAACCGGGTGACGGCCGCAGTTTTACTCAAGTCCAATTTAATGAAACTCATCCATAACGTTTAAAAAAGGAGATACAAAATGAATACAAACAGAACGAACGCATTAAGCGCAGGAGTATTATTCGTAATTGCGGACATCGCAGGCTTCCTAGCAGTTCCCTTATTGGGATTTCTAGATAATCCAGATTACCTGATTAAAGCCTTTGAAAATAGAAACCAGGTAATCATGGGAGCCCTCCTGGTGGTGATTATGGAACTTGCCTGTTCGGGTATTGCAATTTGGCTGTATCCGGTCTTGAAAAAGCACAATGAAGCCCTGGCTCTTTGGTCGGTTGGCTTAAGGATGATTGAGGTCATCCTCTTTATTGTTTCTGCAATCGGTGTACTGGCGCTAATACCATTAAGTCAGGAATTTATAAAGGCTGGGACTCCGGATGCTTCCTATTTTCAAACCTTGGGCACTTTAATCAAAACTGTGCGTGTTTGGACAAGAGATGTTTTGGCGTTATCCGCCTGGGGGCTGGGCGCTCTGCTGTACAACTACATATTTTTTCAAACAAAACTCATTCCTCGATGGTTATCAGGTTTGAGTATCGTTACAATCCTATTGCATTTGGCTTCATGCTTGCTGGCTATCTTCGACATCATCGGCCCTTCTTCGCCGATGCAGATCTTTATGCTTGCTCCATCAGGCTTGCTGGAACTGGTTCTGGCAGTATGGTTGATAGTCAAAGGATTTAATCCAACCGTAATCGCTTCCGAGTCTGCGAAAACAGCGACGAACGAGCTTTTAAGCGCGGCATAGATTTGCTATATCGGGGAGAGGGATGGCTGAAGACTTCCCCTCTCCCCGCTCAGCACAATGGTAACGCTCGCGGAAAAAGCGGACACAACACATCACAAGGAGAAAGCAAAATGTTAAAAAGAGGTTCGATTGTTCTTTCAATATGGTGCGTAATCAACTTTATGCTCGCCTTGATCATATTGTGCTATGTCATCGTGCTCAAGAAAGACTCCCCAATTTTGCAGGTGGCGTCTTTTTCAGAAGCTGAAATTGCCAGCCTCAGCGCCAAGACCATTGCATCGCTCAATGCTTTTACGATCCTGTACAACCCCTGCTCTCTGGTCATCTCGGTGTTGACGTGGCCGCTTATCCGCAAAAACCTGCTCGCCGGTCAAAAATCGGCTTTTTGGATGTTAGTGTTTGTGATCGGCTTTATGGAAGTGATGGCGTTTTTCGCTTCCTCATATATTGGGCATGGTCGCTGGCAGGTGAATGTTGTTCAGAGTGTTTTATACCTTGTGGGCATTGGCCTTTCGGGCTATTCCCTATTCAATCGTAAATTGGCGTGAGCGTCTTGTTTACGCCAAAATCAATCACAATAAAAGGAGATAAAAAATGAATTCAATCAATAAGACCGCAAGAATGGCAGGGTTCCTGTATCTCATTTACATGGTGGTTTCCATCTTCGCAGATGTGGGAGTGCGCTCCAAACTGATTGTCCTGGGAGATGCCGCCACAACCGCCAGGAACATCGTGGCCTCTGCGTTGCAATTCCGGATCGGCTTTGTGGTCGATCTGGTTGGTGCGCTGCTTTTCCTTTTGACGGCCTGGGCTTTGTACGTGTTGCTGAAGCCGGTCAATAAGAACATCGCTTTGCTGTTCCTGTTATTGAACCTGGGCGGTGTCGCCGTATGGTGTTTTAGTGATCTTTTTCTAATTGCCAGCCAGCTTCTTTTGAGTGGCGCTGATTACTTGAAAGTATTCCAGTCCGATCAACTGCAAGCCCTGTCCATGGCATGCCTGTATATCTACAAAAATGGGTTCTCAGGGGTCTCCCAGATATTCTTTAGCGCCTGGCTCTTTCCGCTGGGTTATCTTGTTTTCAAGTCCGGCTTCCTTCCCAGAATTTTGGGCATCGTGTTGATGGTTGAATGTTTTGGCTGGCTTTTGTTTCCAATTCAGTTCTTCTTTTTCCCAGGCAACTTAGTTCTGTTTTACCTGAGTTCTGCGGTTGGTTTTATTGGGGAATTTTCACTCATGTTGTGGCTTCTGATCATGGGTGCAAAGGATCAAAAACCAGCATGAGTTGAGGCTGGTTGCGAGACCAGCGACGAACTAGGTCTTGAACATGACATAGATTTGCACTATCGGGGGGAAGGGGAGGGCTGAAGATCCTCCCTAACCTCCTCCCCGCTCAACACCATGTTTTGCTCGTGGAATAGACCTAATAAAGCGGACACAACACACCACAAGGAGAAAGCCAAATGTTAAAAAAAGGTTCGACCAGCCTTTCAAAGAAGCTGTTCATACTAACTCTTGGGGGCGGAGTAGTATTCTGGGTAACTACCATCGCAATTTCCCTGCTTCCCGTCGCAGCGGAGTATAGATCTGCCTTTTCAAAAGCGAATATTCAAACGGTTTGGGTTGCTTCTTTGCCTGCTGGTTTGATGATCGGAGGCTGCGTCAGTTATGCTTTGCTTCGTTTTTTTGACAAGATTCCAACAAAGAATCCAATTCTAAAATCCGTGATAATAAGCCTCATCGCCCTAGTCATTGCCACAATCCTGACCCTGGTTCCCCATAGTTTTCTTGGGCAGCGTGATGTCTTGCATTACTTTCTCATCGGCATACTGCTTGACGCACCAAGGTTTCTCTTTCTTGGAATAGTTATTGGCTATCTTTACAAAGGGCTGTACGGGTCAGCCTAACTGTGCGCACACATTCAGAGGAGATAAAAAAATGAATTCAATCAATAAGACCGCAAGAATGGCGGGGTTCCACTATTTTATGTATTTTGCAACTTCGGTCATTGCAAATATGTTTGGTCACTTTGTATTCGTGGACGCCCCGGTAACGGTCAACCACATAATGGCTCATGAAGCGCAATTTCGTATCGGTTTAGTAATCAGTCTATTCTCAGTTGTGTTTTTTCTTTTGGCGGCCTGGTATTTGTACGTGTTATTAAAACCGATCAACCAAAATTTAGCTTTACTGTTCCTGTTATTAAACCTGGGTGGTTTTGCTATATGGTGTTTTAGTACGCTTAATCTATTTGCCGGCCTGCTGCTTTTGAGCGGAGCTGATTATTTGAAAGTATTCCAGCCAGGTCAGCTGCAAGCGCAAGCGATGTTATTCATCAATTTACGCAAATCTGGGGCTATTACCGCCCAGATACCCTATGGCATCTGGCTCTTTCCTCTTGGTTATCTGGTTTTCAAGTCGAGCTTTCTTCCAAAAATCTTGGGCTTACTGTTGATCGTTGATGGTTTTGGTCTTCTGATATGTGTTTTTCAGTTTTTCCTTTTACCGGGCTACGAAGTAATATCGGTCCCATTTATGGCGGTTAGTTTTATTGCGGAACTTTCTCTTACTTTGTGGCTTTTGATTAAGGGTGTAAAGGATCAGGAACCAACTCCAGCTGATGGTCAGAAATAAAAATGAATACTATCAAGTAAAAAGGAAAGGTACAAAAATGAAAGCGATTGTATGCACTAAATACGGACCGCCGGAGGTTCTTCAACTCAAAGAAGTCGAAAAACCTACTCCAAAAGATAATGAAGTACTGATAAAGATTCATGCGTCAGCCGTAACAGTCTCGGACTGTATAGTTCGAAGTGGTAAAGTAAATATATTACTTTGGATCCCAATGCGAATATTCGTTGGTTTCAGAAGACCAAGAAGATCAATATTGGGGCTTGAGTTAGCCGGAGAAATTGAAGAAATAGGCAAAGGTATAAAACGATTTAAAAAAGGTGACCAGGTTTTCGCATTTACCGGGAGAAAATTTGGTGCTTATGCCGAGTACACTTGTATGCGTGAAGACGGATTGTTTATGCCTGATGATGGTTTGGTGGCAGTAAAACCCATCACTGCAAGTTATGAGGAAGCTGCATCTGTCCCTTCCAGAGGAACTTTAGCATTGTATTTTATTAGAAAAGGAAATATCCAGAAGGGACAAAAAGTTCTTATCTATGGAGCTTCTGGAGGGGTGGGTACTTTTGCGGTACAGATTGCCAAGCGCTTTGGGGCGGAAGTTACCGGAGTATGCAGTACCACAAATTTAGAATTGGTAAAATCTCTGGGCGCCGATAACGTAATTGATTACACAAAAGAGGATTTTACGAATAGAGGAGAATCTTATGATTTTATCTTTGATGCCGTTGGAAAAAAATATAGCTCAAAACTACAGTACAAAAAAGCGCTAACTCCGACCGGGAAATACGTATCAGTCGATGAGGGGACGCCAAAGATACATATTGAAGATTTAATCTTACTCAAAGAGCTGGTTGAAGCGGGAAAGATAAAACCGGTTATTGATAGACTCTATCCGTTGGAACAGATGGCCGAAGCTCACGGGTATGTCGAAAAAGGACACAAAAAAGGAAATGTCGTCATCACTTTGGAGGAACACTCATGAAAGCAATCGTATGCGCAAAATACGGTTCACCGGATGTTCTTCAGCTCCAAGAGGTAGCAAAACCCGCTCCTCAGGATGATGAAGTCTTGATCAGAATCTATGCGGCATCCGTAAATGCGCGGGACTGGCGTATGATGAGAGCTAATCCGTTTTTTATCCGCCTAATGCCGGGAGGCTTTCTGCAACCCAAAAACAAGATCCTCGGGGCTGATCTAGCCGGGCGGGTCGAGGCGATTGGCAGGTACGTCAAGCAGTTTAGGCCAGGCGATGAAGTTTTCGGGTACTTACCCAGTGCAACCGGTCGTGGCACTTTCGCCGAGTATGTATGCGCCAATGAAAAAGCAATAACACTGAAACCTGCCAACCTAACGTTCGAACAGGCTGCGGCTGTACCTGTAGCGGCACTCACCGCCCTGCAGGGTTTACGCGACAATGGAAACATTCAACCAGGGCAAAAGGTTTTGATTAATGGCGCCTCTGGTGGTGTGGGAACATTTGCCGTGCAGATCGCCAAAGCGTTTGGGGCTGATGTTACCGCTGTGTGCAGCGCGAGGAATCTGGACATGGTGCGCTCGATTGGGGCAGACTATGTCATCGATTACAAGAAAGAGGATTTCACCCAAAACGGGCAGCAGTACGACCTGATTCTGGCTGCGAACGGATATCATCCGATTTCAGATTATCTGCGGGCATTAAGCCGTGAGGGAATCTATGTCGTCGCCGGTGGTTCCATGCTTCAACTCTTCCAGGCGACGCTCCAGGGACGGCGGAATTCACAGACCGGGAGCCAGAAAACGCATGTCGTTTCGCTGGTGCAAAGCCAAAAGGATTTGATCTTTATGAAAGAGCTCCTTGAATCCGAAAAGGTCGTGCCTGTTATAGATGGATGTTATCCGCTAAGTAAAACCGCTGAAGCTCTCTGGTATTTTGAAAAAGAACACGCTCAAGGAAAAGTCGTCATCACTATGGAAGAAAATCACAAAACACAAGGAGAGAAATGAAAAGGATTTTTACATTCGTAATCATTTTGATGGCGCTGACAGCCTGCGCAGCGCCCCAGACTCAGGCGGGTATGCCGAATCCTGCCTCGGTCTATTGCACGCAGAATGGGAACAAACTCGAAATTCGCACTGCTGACGATGGTAGCCAAAGCGGAATGTGTGTTTTTTCGGATGGCAGTACCTGTGACGAGTGGGCTTATTACCGGAGAGAGTGTGGCCCCGCAGCACAAAAAAGCCCAACACCTGCCATGACCGTTGAGGCAACCACAGAAGCCACTGGTGGTGGCACAGAAGAACAAGCCTCAGGCGGTTACATGCCGCCAGGTACTTCAGAAGAGATAGCGGACTGGTGGGGCGTCATCAAGAGTACGGAGCCTGGCGCGCAGTATGATGACTACTTTGAGTTGTGGATCAACGGGCAGATAATCTACTTTGGCATCGATTCTATGGACCCGGCGGTAAAGTCCCAGATCGAGGTACTGCGCGACAGCGGCAGGATCGTCCATCTTTATGGCACATTATTGAGCAATGTGCCTGATTACAATGGCTCGCAGGTACAAGTGAATCGCATCGAGGTTGAAGAGTAACTATCAATCCCTAATGTTTTGGGATGGGAAGATGGTGACAAGGTAAAGAGTTTTCTGGAACCTTGCGCTGTAACACGAAGAACCCATTCAAAAATAACTTCTGTTAGATTCTTAATACAAAAACAGGCGGAAAATGCCTTCCATCTGTGTCTGGGTAATTTGATAACTTAAGAAGTTGTTTTTGCCGATTTTGTTTTCTGTCCCGTCTACGTGCCACCTACGTTCGTTTACGAAACTTATAGCCATACACAATCACACCTCGTTCATCTCCATCGTTCTTCATTTTGCGTGTGACCATCTCGACGGGCATGCCAATTTCAACGGGCGCGTTATCAAGATCTGTAAGTTGAGCAGTTACCATCGGCCCTTCTTCCAGTTTCACCAAGGCCACAGTGTACGGCGCGTTGGCGTCAAATCCGGTCGGGGCTTCGTAGATCGTCGTGTATGAATAAACTTCACCCTTGCCGCTGAAGCTGTAAAGCTCCTTTGCTTCGTCGCCGCAATTTGGGCAGACATCGCGTGGGGGGAAAATCTTGTAATCACAATGTGGGCAGACTTCGCCTACGAGAGAATAGCGTTGTTGTTTCAAGCGCCAATGCCGAGGAATTTCCATTTTGCAGATCCTTTCTATGGGCCTAATTCTATCCAGCCGGGCTATCAGGAACTATCAAAGTTCTTTTCAACCCTGAAAGTCTAATCCAGCTTTTGCAGGATATGACTGACGGCAGTGGATGCCGGCCCGCCGAGTGACTGGATTAGCCCATATTTTGCGCCCGCGATCTGCTTCGCTCCGGCCTCGGACCTTAGCTGGATTGCCGCTTCGACGGCTTGATACACGCCGGTCGCACCGCCGGGAAAGCCGCGGGCTTTGAGTCCGCCAAAAGTCGCACAGGGGATGCGGCCTTTGAGTCCGATCGAGCCGTCGGCAGCCAGCTTCCAGCCTTGTCCTCGGATTGCAAATCCAACCGACTCCAATTGCAACGCGGCATAGATACTGAACGCGTCGTGATACTCAAAGAAATTGATCTGGTCGAGCGTGATGCCCGCCTGTTTGATGGCCTTGCCCGCGGAGAGTTGCGCGGCTTCGAAGTACAGCATGTCTTTGCGGTCATGGAGGGCGAGTGTATCGGCCGCGGCGGCGGAACCGGCGATCTTCACGAGCGGATGTGGAAATCCGTTGGGCAGTAGGTCGCGGCGGGTTAACACAACCGCTGCCGCGCCGTCTGCGTTCGGGGCGATGTCGAACATGTTGAGTGGCTCGCTGACCATTTCTGCTTTGGCGTAAGTCTCGGCTTTGATGGCCTTGTGGAACATGGCATATTTATTTCCGGCGCCGTTTGCGTGTGCTGTGAGTGCGAAACCAGCAAGCCCATCAGCAGGAACTTGATACTCGTGCATGTAGCGTTTCATTAATAGTGCGGCTTGTGCGGTGACCGTCATGCCTTGCACGGCTTCGAAATCGGAGTCGCCAGTTGTGGCAAGAGCCGCGTCCACACTCGCGCCGATCTGGTCGGTAAATTTTTCCACGCCGATGACCAACGCCACATCCACCATGCCGCTTGCAACGGCGAGATAACCCTGACGAAGCGCCGCGCCGCCGGATGCGCCCGCGGCTTCGATGGTCACAGCTTCGATGCCGGTCAGCCCTGCATAATCCGCTATGAGCGCGCCGAGGTGCGCCTGGTTGGAAAGATTGGGGGCCAGCATGTTGCCCACGTACAGGGCCTGTGGTTTCAGCCCGCCCGCGTCTTTGGCCGCGGCTTGAATGGCGTCGAAGGCCAGGTCGCGCAGACCAATGTCCCAATGCTCGCCGACTTCGGTTTGACCAATTCCTGCGATGATTACTTCAGCCATAATTCCTCAACAGTGTTAAATGATTTTACGTTTACGCTCAAACAATCTTGGCGCTTGAACAGCCTGCGGATTTTGCAAATTCAAATGATTTAGTATGCTTGTTTTTATGGGTCGCTTTTCATCCCAAAATATCATGGACAAGAAAAAATCTCGCACGTTTTGAGAGAGTAAAGTATATAAAATTTTTCGTGCTTCCTTCTCGGTATCAAAGCTCAAAAAATAGACTGTGTCGTCGAAAATGACAGGCCTGTCCTTTATTTCTCCGACAAGACGAAAATCTAATTTCTTATATAAGCCGCAAATTGCGATTTTATATGGCGAGAATGTATACGAGCCAACGCCGAAGATTGAGAAACGCGGATTGTCTCGGTAAATTCTGCTTTTCCGGTTATCTAAAAGTTCGGCATGTTTTTCCAAATACTTCCATGTTTTTGGCGCAAGATGTTTGATTGTGTTCGTTGGTTCGCCAACCATTTTTTGAGTAACAATCACAAAACGCTTGGTTGCATTGACTCGATTATTGGCGATATCTGAGCCTTTCAACAACGGATAAACATAAACGGGCTCGATGTCTACTTCTTCGCCCAAGCCATTTACAAGTGTTCCGTCCTGCTCTTTCAATTCCATCACTTCCGAACAATCGTGTTTTATTCCCGAACGCCATTTCATTTCGCTGTTGCCGTACAAACCACCAAGTTTTTCAAAGGTGTCTAAATCGCGAATAGTCAGTCCGTTTCGGTGTCCAACGCGTTGATATTTTTTAGCGTCAAGGCTTTCGTAAACGTCGTAATCATAATTTTGAGAACCTTCGCGAAACTCACAAAACAACAGGCAGGCTTCAACAGATGCGTCAAAGTATTTCTTAGCATCAAAATTGTAAATGGCAGAACGCGAGACACTTGCTCGGTTAGCATGAAGATGATGAAGGAACTTTCTAGCGACGGAGGTTTTGCACAGCATCGCAAGAACACCGTTTCGTTTTTGAAACCAATCCCCAGCCTTAATTAGCATCCATTCCGATATATCAAAATTGCTCCTGCCTGTCATGGCGTCAAAGCCGCTATGATTTTGGAAATTGCTTTTTTCGGGCAGGTTTACCCCTCCAATCATTCCTTGCTGTGAATTAGTGACCCAAGGGAAGTTCCCAATCACAAGAATTGAACCTTGAATGTCTTTGAGCAGTCCCTTCCAATCAAGAGTAAAAAAGTCTCCCTGCTGAAATGAGATTCGCCCATTATTTGCAGAAGCAAAATCTTTTTTTTGAATCTGGCTTAGATAGGTCTCGTTGATTTCAACACCGATGATTTTCTTTGCAGTCGAGAAATAATGAGCCGATGCTTCGATAAACGCACCAATCCCGCAAGTCGGTTCGATAACAACATCGGGAGAAACGCCAAGTTCCACCACTTTTTGGCAAACAAGTTCCGCCAGTTCTAATGGAGTTTGAAAATCGCCGTATTCGATTTGAGTTCGACGCGCTGCTATTGTCATTCGTTTGCTCGATAAATAGCAAGGACGCCTTGCTCCGCGCCTGCGCGTTCAATGATGCGGCTATATTGCAATCGCCATTGCAAAGCATTGGAGATGGTTAGAAAACCCAGTATGGGCGGATTGTTAATAATTTCATCCGCAAGGTTGTTCAATTCAATTTCATCTGCTGGCAAATTTCGGTCTTGCAAGAAAGCAATAATGTCGGCTTTGCTGTCTTCATTCTGAAGGATTTGGTGAAGACTGCTTGTCATTTGGAAATCCGCTGTTCTTTCAGCCTCCACAAATATCGTGTGCAAAATGTTGAGTGTTGCAGTTTTATTCTTGTTGTTGTCAACCTTGTCGTAAACAAAAATCAGCAATGAGTATCCCAATCCATATATTTTTTGCCGCGCCGACTTAAACGGGCAAGAAGATTGTGGTTGCTTGATGCTGGTTACTTTCATATCCACAAGCAGACTGGGGAAGTCAATACCGCTGGCAGAACTACCTTCTTCAAATTGATAACGGGTTTTCAAGTAATCTCTGAATTTGTGTTCAAGATATGTGTCTACTGCTTTCCCATCTGTAACTCCATACAAAGCCTTTTCAGGGGTTTTGGATTGAGATGCAGAGAATAAACCTGCTTCTTTGCATAGAGTTTGAATGGTTAATTTCGACATAACGAATTCCTTGAAGATTTTACTTCATCGTTAATTTCCCGCGATAGCGGACATACGTTGCGTAATCTATTTCTGTTCGACGCGCGATGTACTCTTGTGTCTTCGTCGCCAATCCGGCACGGGCAGTGACTTTGTCAGTGACGAGAATGTCGAAGGCGTCGGAACCCGCTCCCGATCCGAAAGAGACCATCAGGATTCTGTCGCCAAGTTGAGCGATATCAAGAGTCGCAGTCAAGCCGATGATCGCCGCGCCTGCATAGGTGTTCCCGATCACAGGCACGAGTAGACCGGGTTGAATCTGCTCCATTGAAAATCCAAGTTGAGAGGCGACGCGCTGCGGGAACTTCGTATTCGGTTGATGGAAGACCGCCCACTTGTAATCTTTGGCTGTTGTGCCAGAGGCTTCCATCAAATGCGTGGCGGCTTCGGTGATGTGCTTGAAGTAAGCCGGCTCGCCAGTGAAGCGCATTCCATGTTCGGGATACTTTTGATTTTCGCGCCGCCAGAAATCAGGCGTGTCGGTGACGTAGGAATACGAGGCGTTGATGATCGCCAGCGACTCTTCCGCGGGGCCGAGGATGTACGCGCCGCCGCCCGCGCCCGCTGTGTATTCGAGCGCGTCGCCGGGCTTGCCTTGCGCGGTGTCCATGCCAATTGCCATGGCATAATGACCCATGCCCGAACCGACCAAGCCCATCGCGGCGACCAGCGCTTCGGTGCCTGCTTTGCAGGCGAACTCCCAGTCCGCGGCCTGCGTGTTGGGGACGGCGCCGATGGCTTCCGCAACCAGCGTGGACGTGGGCTTGACCGCATATGGATGCGACTCCGACCCGACCCAAACCGCCCGCAATTCGTGCGGATCAATTTGCGCGCGCAGCATGGCATTGCGTGCGGCTTCGATGGACATGGTGATAACGTCTTCATCGAGTCCGGGGACGGCTTTCTCTTTGATGGGAAGCCCGCCTTTGCCGCCTGTCCATACGCGCGCGACTTCTTTCGCAGGCAAACGATAACGCGGCACGTACGCGCCATAGCCAATGATGCCAACGGGCTTGGCAGGTTTGAGGAGGGTGGGGGAGTGAGGTTGAGGAGTTGTCATTTTCTTTGCAATCAATCATTTGCTTTAACTGCTCTTAGTATGCCCGCGGATGAAGATGAATCTCAACAATTGTGTATAACTAAGTTTCTTCATCGTGTTCACTTTATCGTAGAAAGATAATTCAATAAAAAAGCTAGTTGGATAACAAAGTTCAAATGTTATTACTGCTTGATTCGTAGCCGTACATATCATCCTGTGCTATGATTGGCGAATTCCAAAGTGAACAGGGTCAATTGTATCACTCGAAAATTCTCCCTTTCATCTTTCCCTTTTCGTCTGAAATCTGATACGGGAGCACTTGACACCCTTATGCGCCTCAAAGCCGATCTGCTTCTTTTCATGGTTGCAGTTATTTGGGGAACGGCTTTTGTCTCGCAGGGAATTGCGGGACAATATCACGTCGCGTATTTGTTCAACGGCGTGAGTTTCATGCTGGCCGCGCTGATCCTGATCCCGTTCATTCCGCGCGGCGTAAAGATCCCACGTGAGCAGTGGAAGTGGATGCTCATCGCAGGCATCATCTTGTTTGTTGCAACGGCTTTGCAACAAGTCGGCATTTTTTATACCAAAGTCGCCAACGCAGGTTTTCTAACCAGTTTGTATGCGGTCTTCACGCCCTTTCTTTTATGGATCGGTTTTCGCGAAAGGCCTCACTGGCTGGACGCGGTCGCGGTGACGATGGCAGTGGTGGGGGCTTTCTTCCTTTCAACGGCGGGCCGCTTCCAGGTCCAGAACGGCGACGCTCTGGAAGTGATCGGCTCGGTATTTTGGGCTTTGCATTTTGTTATCCTCGGCAAGTTCGCATCCAAATTTGATTCTGTTTCATTTGCTGCCGGTCATTTCTTTGTCAGCGGATTTCTGAATTTCCTGATCGGTCTGAGGGTTGAAAGTTTGCAGATGCTCACGCCGCTGCCGCTGCTTGGCGCCATCCTTTATCGCGCCACGCTTTCGGTCGGCATTGGATACACTTTGCAGGTCTGGGGACAGAAGCATACACCGCCCACCGACGCGGCGCTCATCCTCGGGCTTGAAGCGGTCTTTGCGATGATCGCAGGCTGGATCGCGCTCGGACAATCGCTTCTGCCGATCCAGATCGCGGGTGGTGTTGTGATTTTCGTGGCGGTGTTGGTTTCTCAATTAAAGAGCTGGGGTAAAATTGAGCACGACAAATTGGTGGAGGGCCGATGAAAACAAAAGTTTTGCTCAACCCTTATTCAAACCGCTGGAACGCGCGGGCGCGCTGGCCCGAAGCGGACACTGCCCTCAAAAATGCGGGCGTGGATTTTGACTTGTCCGTTTCCGAGCGCGCCGATCATCTCGTGGACCTGGCAGCAGATGCCGTTGAACAAGGCTTTACTACTATTATTGTCGCGGGCGGTGACGGCTCGATTGGCGAAGTCGTCAACGGCATTGCCCGCAACTGGGATGGAAAATCGAAACTTCCTGCCACGCTTGGAATTCTGCCGCTGGGTTCGGCCAATGACTTTGTCTTTGCGCTCGGCCTTCCGCTCGATTTGGATGAAGCTGCCAAAGCGATTGCCGCAGGAACAACAAAACCGGTTGATCTTGGCAAATGCAACGAAAGATTATTTATCAATAACTCCGGCTTGTGCCTTGAACCGTATGTCACCACCAAACACGAGCGCATTCACTGGATCAAAGGTATCGCGCGTTATCTCGTCGCGGCGGCGTGGGCCATTATGGACAAGCCTGAATGGAAGGGCGATCTCAAATGGGACGGCGGCGATTTTAGTGGTCCGCTCTCGCTGGTCTCGATCGGGAATGGCCGTCGTACTGGCGGATTTTTCATGACGCCACACGCCGATCCATTTGATGGAAAGTTGACTTTAGCCTTTGGTTATCGCGGCACACGGCTTGGATTATTTGGCGCTTTGCCACGCGCCTTCAAGGAAGGCGAAGGCAGTTATATCGAAATGGACGGCATGCGCGAAATCCATTGCACGTGTTTGAGTGTTCATCTCGATAAGCCTTCTCCCGCCCACACCGATGGCGAACTCTTCGGCAGCTGGCTGACGGATTTGGATTATCAGATTTTCCCAGGCGCGGCGCTGGTGTTGACGGGTTGAGCGGCCAACAACAAGGCCGGAGAGAAAAAGAGCGAACCGTTTTTTCTCAAGTGGTAGGATTTGGGGAATTTCTCAGTGCGTACATCTTTGTTCGGAGGATTCGAAAAAATGGGCCAGGATACTTGGTTCAATAAAATAAGTACGCTTTTCAGCCATAAAGGTAAATTAGATATTGGCTTGATCGTTCTTTTTTGTATCATAAACATACTTGTTCTTACTAACTCGATTTTGCATCATCCGAAAATTGGGTATGACGTCACCGGAAATATAAACTACATTCAGATCCTGCTCCACAGATTACCCGCACCGGGCGATTCCAACGAGTTTTTTTCGC
>JAJYOH010000001.1 GCA_021796315.1 Chloroflexota bacterium | reverse complement strand
ACTCACCCCTGGCTGTTGACCCTGGCCTGGTACGCCTTTCGGCAGGTATTGAACACATCGACGATTTGCTGGCCGATCTGGAAGCAGCCTTACAATAAAAACATGCGCTATCAGACTGTTACTTTTGATTGTGAACCGACTTTGGCGCAAAAGTGATTGTGCGCGCTAAGCCAACCACTGGCTAACCCGAGCAGAACAGTTGTTGTCGCAAATCCATCACGGAAAAATTCGTTCAATAACGGTTAAAAATCAGACGGCGTCCGGATTTCCGGGCGCCGTCTTTCTACTCTTCTCCTCCAGAGAAAAGAATTGCTTTTAGCCGATCCACAGTCCTTCCACGCGCACCTGGTAGCTGGTGGCAGTGCGGTTTAGGAAGTTGACCAATCCGCTGTGTCGCCATTGCAGCATGCACATTTGCGGCTGGAAGTAGTAGCGCATCCCAATCTTGATTTCGCAGCGGGCATCGTTGATCAGGCCTTCGTAGCCTTCAGCAATGTAATAGCCCAAATCCTTGAAACCATGCTGGCGCGGGTTGAGTGGTCCGGTCACGCACCAGACGATGACTCCAGTGCGCTTGTCCACGTTCATGGCTACGCCGCAGTGCGTGATCGGGCAGCCGCAGGACATGCCCAGCGGGCGGCCAATCAGGATGTCGCCGATCTGAATATCCATTTCGCGGGTGATCATCGGGTTGTGCGGGATGATGATTTCGCGCGGGCCGGGTTCTTCGGGGAAATGCTCCAGGTAAAAGTCAAATTCGCGGCCCAGGCTGTCGCGCCAGCTATTGCTCATGCCGGGGATGAACGGAGCGGAGGCCGCGGCGGCAGGGCCACATCCAGCGCAGGTCGAGACTGCAGGAGCGGCAGCCATCATCGGAACTGGCGCAACCGGCGCATTCAGCGGGTTGTTACGGTTTTCAGTGGCGACTTCACGCGCTTCGAAGCGGTTATCCGAGAGATAGATACAGCGTTTGATGTATTCGGGGTTGGTCTGCAAACGGGATGCCATTTCTTCGCAGGTGCGTAATCCACACACGCCACAGTTCAGGCCGGGCAGGTCGTCCACGGTGTAGGTATTGGTGAGAGCCATAGGTAGGGTTCCTTTTTGAAAAATAGTTGGCTAGTCCGCTGGTTACCTTGTCTGCTAGTCAAAGACACATCCTGACCAGCCAACCAGCAGACTAGAAGACTAGGAGACTAAATGACTAACAAGTGGTCGCATCTCGCCAACCAGGCGCGGAAGGATTTCTAAGAATATATCCACTTCCGCTTCGGTGTTGAAGCGTCCCAACGTAATCCGCAGCGAACCGCGCGCCCGCACCGGGTCCATACCCATTGCCATCAGGATATAGGATGGCTGTCCGGCGTGGTGCGAGCTGCAGGCGCTGCCGGTCGAGATGGCAATGCCTTCATCATTGAGCGAGAGCATCAACTTGATGGCTTCGCCCTCCTGTCCGGCAAAACCGAGACAGATGTGACCCGGCAGGCGCTTGTAGCGATGACCGATCAGGTAGGCATTCGGGATTTCAGCCTGGATCGCCAGGATGATGCGGTCGCGCAGCCGGACGAGGCGGCTGGCCTCGCTGGACATTTCCGTCCCGGCAATTTCAGCCGCTTTCCCCAGCCCGGCAATCGCCGCCACGTTTTCCGTAGCCGAACGGATACCGCGCTCCTGTCCGCCGCCATGCACGAGCGGCTCGATTTTTACGCCTTTGCGGATGTACAGTGCGCCGATGCCTTTTGGCCCATGCAGTTTATGCGCCGAAAGTGAGAGGAAGTCTACCGGCATAACATCCGTGTGCAGTGGGATTTTGCCCACCGCCTGGACTGCGTCCGTATGGAACAGCGCGCCGTGCGCTTTGGCGATCTGAGCCAGTTCAGCGATGGGTTGCAGCGTGCCGACGACATTATTTGCCGCCATGACCGAGACCAGCCGCGTGTTAGGTCGTAGCGCCGCTTTGAGCGACTCAGGTTCGACAATGCCCTCGGCTGAAACCGGCAGGTACGAAATTTCGGAGCCGAGTTTTTCCAGGTACTTGCAAGTTTCCAGGATGGCCGGATGTTCGAAAGACGAGGTAATGATCTGGCAGTCCTGCGGTTTGTACTGGCTGGCTACGCCGACCAGCACCATGTTGTCCGATTCGGTGCCGCTGGCTGTGAAGGTGATCTCGTCAGGGCTGGCGTGGAACAGTTCCGCGACCTGGCGGCGGCCTTCGTCGATGGCCTGTTTGGCCTGCTGCCCGGCCCAATGCAGGCTGGACGGGTTGCCAAAATTGACTCCATAAAAAGGCAGCATGGCTTCGACAACGCGTGGGTCGAGTGGGGTGGTGGCCGAATGGTCGAAGTAAATCTGTTCCATATTATTCACCTCGGTAGAAATTCTGGTTCTCCAGCGAGCGCACGACGCCAAAGTGCGCCTGCCAGCCGATTTCCTTTTTGCCTACGCAGATGGTGCAGGTGCCGACTGGTGGATTGCCGCGCAACAGCATCTTTTCCCAAACGTCCGGCTGGTTGTGCAGGATGTCCACCAGCGGGTCGATGCCGATGCCGTAGAGCGCATTGACTTCGCGCACGCGCACATTCGGGGCGACATCCTGGATGCGCGCCCGGAACACCTCGCGTTCGGCCTGCGAGACACGGTCGATCTTGGTCACCACGGCCACATCGGCCAGTGAAAGAAGAGGACCAATCTTAAGCGGCAGGTTGGTGCCGCTGGTGGCTTCGATGACGATCATCCCCAGGCCGCCATCCACGTAGGGCGCACAGCGCAGACACAGACCGGCGGTTTCGACCAGCAGGATGTTGCAGTCTTCGCGCTGCGCCCACTGGATGGCGTCGCCCATCACCATCACGTTGCAGTGATCCGGGCACAGTTCACCCGAATAGACTTTGCGGGTTGGGATACCGAACTCTTTGGCGAAAATTTCATCTTCCTCGGCATACTGCACATCGATTTTCAGGAAAGCCACGTGGTCGCCCGCATCCTTCAGTTTGCGGATCATATGGCGCAGGACAGAGCTTTTGCCCGTTGTGGCCGGGCCGGCACAGATGGCGAGTTTCATGCTAAACCTTCCAATTCATGCGAGGTGAGTCTTTCGCCGAAGCGGATTTTGTCGCGCATGGCGGAGAGCAGGTCATCGAGTTTGCTGACCTTGTGGGAGAAAGTGCGTTCTTCTTCGTTGGTGTAGAGCACGTTGGTGATCGATCCGCCCTGCATGACAATGCGATAGTCCGAAAGCAGCGTGATGCGCGGGTCATGGGTCACAAAGATGAAAATCTTGCGGTACTGGCGCAGCAATTCCATTGCGCGGGTGCGGTTGATCCCGGCGTTTTCGACTTCATCCAGCAGCACGATCGGTGTGTTGCAGATAATCGTCGCATCGGCAATCAGCAGGGCGCGGGTCTGGCCACCCGAAAGTTCGGTCATCCGGCTGGTAAGTACAATCGGTTCACCGGTCAACTGGTTGGCAAAATCCAGGGTTTTCTGGATCATCTCATCAACCTGGCTCTTTTGCACGGCGCGGATCCCGGCGTGTGCGGTTAGGAAATCCAGCACGGGCAGGTCGGATAGGAAGGTGGTGTGCTGGGTGATCAGCGCGATTGGGTTCATGGCCGGGTTATCGCGGTATTCCACAGGGGGGCGCTGGCCATTGATCAGCATGCGCCGCCCGGTCTGGGTATTGGCATCGGCGAACAGCTCCAGATCGTTGATCAGGGTGGTTTTCCCCGAACCGGTCGGCCCAACGATACTGACAACATCGCCCATTTTCATTTCGATACGCTCGACGGCTTCGGGCGTGCCTGCGCGATTGTGTCCACCTAAAATCGTGATGGTTTCGATCATTTTTGCTCCTTGTTATAAAATATAGTCTATGGATTTAGTCATATAAATACGCAAAAAATTAAGACAGGTCTGCCAGGCTGGTGCTCTCCAGCCGTTCTGAGATCTGTTCCTGAATTTGCGCGAAAAGATCGCTCAACTTCTCTTCCATCTCCATCGGCGCCGAGCCATAGCCCTTTTCGCTGACTGGCTCCAGCGGGGCTAACGCACCATCGAACAGGCGGATGACTTCGGCGACCGAGATTTTGTCCGCGCTTTTGGTGAGACGATAATTTCCCTTTGCCTGTTTCACGTAGCGTGAGTTGCTCAACACTGACAGGATCTCCGCCAGCGGTTCGGCGGGGATTTGCTGGCAAGCGGCCAACATCTCCAGCGTGAGGGTTTCACCATTGCTGTGACGAGCCAGTTGGATCAGGGAGAGCAGGGCGTATTCACTACGCAGGGAAAGTTTCATAGTTATATGACTAACTCAATGGGGATTATATGCAAAAAGTCTTTTCTGTCAATATTCAGTAACTGAATATTGACATTAGACGAAATACGAAAGTGACATTGGTCATGCAAAATGAAGCCGCCCTTGAAAAAGGGCGGCAATCGGTATGATAGCGGGAGAAAAGCGGCGGTGAGTCTGCTTGAAACTGTCAGTTCATGACATCCGCGATGGTTGTCGTTTCCAGCTTTTGGGAGACATAGTCGCGAATATTCTTGAACACGGCGGTCAGGCTCTTTTCCTTTTCGATCGGCGTCGACTCGTAGAAATTTTCGCTGACGGATTCGGTTGGGGCGAGAGCGCCATCGAACAGACGGATGACTTCGGCCAGGCTGATTTGATTCGGGTTTTTGGCAAGTGCATACCCACCATGTTGCCCTTTGATGCTGCGCAAAAAATGCGCCCGCTTGAGCGCCAGCATCAACTGCTCAAGAAATTTGGGCGGGATTCCTTGAGCCTTGGCAATGGTATCAATCGATATATACTCGTTCATCGGATGCCGGGCGAGATAAACGAGTGCTAAAAGGGCATATTCACTGCGGGCTGTAAGTTTCATAATTCCTACCGTTCAAATTTATCCTATCGGGAGTATAGTATAAAAAAATTGGTTGTCAAGTTGCAAAACAGAAAGATGGATGTTTTCTGTGATAGTGCTTTCGATGTTGAGCTAGTCGATGCCAGTGTGCAAATATTGAGCGAAATAAAAAAACGCATCTGTCGGAGCATTTAGGGTGGTTTTGCTTGATAAGGTTTTGATGAATTTTACTTTTTAGGGTCGGGGCCCATCCGTTTCACGAAAGCGTTTAATTTCAAATCGTTTTGTTACCAGAATACGAGATATTTGTTTTTCGCGGTGACAAATACGCCTGGGTGTTGGGATGGTTTTGTTTGTCCTGCGTGATGGGAGGCAGTTGCTAAGGTTGTGACAGGTATCGAGCATATTGACGATTTGCTGGCCGATTTGGAAGCGGCTTTGCAGTAAATAGTAAAAGCGCGGCACGCCTGGTAATTCAATTCAGCGTGCCGCGCTCTTGGTTATGGAGTGGTTAGAATATTTTGACCGCTGTTCCAAAACCTTTTCGGTCAACTTTGCCTGGAGTTTCAAACTCTCTGGGTAGCGCAATAGGGAGTGCCCAGCGGAACAACCACCTGGCTTCCGCGGGACGCATGTTCACACAGCCGCGGCTCATAGGAACGCCGAAATTATCATGCCAATAGGTGCCATGAAAAGCATACCCGGTAGATGTAAAAAAACTTGTCCAGGGCACGCCTACCAGTTCATACGCTTCAATGTCAGATGCCAAGCTGCCATCGCCCATGTGTTTTGATGGGTATTTACTTTGAATATTGAATTCCCCGCGTGGAGTGGCCGTCGGTATTCCATTTGTAGCTTTCAACCCAGCTATGCCCGAAGAAATTGTGGTTTGGAAAACGGTTTTGTCGCTTTCGAAGGCTGTCAACACTTGCCTATTCAGATCGACTTCGATGCGCTTTTTCTCGAAGGGTATTCCTGGTGTAATAGGGGTCCACTCGTCCTCTGGTATCGGGCGTAAATGTGTGGCCGGGACATGGTACTTTATCTCCAGTAACTCATCCAAGATGCGGTACCAGGGCTGCCCATCGGGTCCCTCGTCAATGCCAACAATCCAATGGGTTGTTTCGTAGTAAAGCCGATAAAGCGGCTGCCAACCCTTGGTTGAAGTAAATCGCATGGATTGTGTATAAGGCACGGTGACTTCAGCCAATTGCCCTTTATCAGCAATGGCATTCAATGGCTGGTTGTAAATGACCTTCACTTTTTGCAAACGCGCCCGGTGCAGATAACCGCCCCAAACTCGATACCAGATTGGGTTGTAGCCTGGAGTTTTGGCCACCACTTCTTTATACACGTTGACAACATCATCCCGGAAATGCTGGCTGACAATCCAGCTGGTATCATCCGGTTGGCTGTAAACGCTGACCGATTTTGCCGCGACACGGATAATCTCGCCCTCATTGAATTCATCCCAAGTGGGCATAAACGGGGAGAACGCAAGCCCACCCAGCGCAGCTGCCCCAAGTTTGAGAAAGTCACGTCTGGAAAGCTGGGCTACGCTCATGGGTTCGGTTCAGGATAGGCTTCGGATAAAAGCGCATCAATTTTCTGATCAAGTTGAGGGGCTTCCAGAGGTCCAATCTGCACACCCCGCAACTCCCCATTTTTAGCGACGAAGTAAGTTTCCGGTACGCCTTTGATGTTATAAGACTGTGAAATTCGTGTGCCGAGGTCTGGCCCATTAATGTAAGTGATGTCAAATTCTTTGAGATAAGCCAAGGCTGCTTGCTCGGTATCCACATAGTCTATGCCAATAAAAACCACGCCACGATCTTTGAACTTGCGCCAAGTCTGTTCAAGGTAGGGGGCCTCTTGACGGCATGGCAAACACCATGAAGCCCAAAAGTTGATGATGACCACTTGTCCGCACAATTCGCTCAAGGTGACTTTCTGACCGTCAAAACCGATAAGCGTAAAGTCTGGAGCCATGCCCGATTCACGCGGCCCTTTGTTCGCCCTGGCAAGACCAAAGCCTAACAACACAAGTAATCCGATCACAAATGCAAAGGTTAGGATAATGCCTATTCGATTAGGGCTTGCTTTAGGGGGCGGTTGAACTGTAGTCGGCATGGATGTAGATGTATCTTTCATATCTGCACTCCTTTGTATTGGCACAGAGAGAATACCGGAAAGGGCTGGTTTTCACAAGCGCCATATGGCTTAACGCGTTACAGGCTATTTGGCTAGTTGGGCGGGATGAAGTCGCGGCATAAATAAGCCATTTGGCGCTTTATTCAAAGGCTTTGGTAAATTATTATCTTTGAACATTCAAAAGATATTGCCTGCCAGGTAAACTTATGAAAAATCGTATATTGCGGTACGGGTTGTTTGTCCTTTTATTGTCAGGGTTGAGCGTTGGCGTTTATAACTTACCCCCGGTGAAAAGCCGTCTGGATTGGCGTTTGGATGAATTACGGGCGAAAATTAAATACATACTTTCGCCGCCGGAGCAAGTTGTTTTTGTTCCGTTGGGGCAGGTAGTAGAAAATGGAGTCCAGTTGACACCGACTCCAATGTCTACCATTACACCGTTGCCCGGCCAAAATATTCCCCGTTCAACAAATATCCCAATTTTCCTCCCAACAGCTACGCCGACATCCATCCCAGAAAAAACAAAACTTTCGGGTTTTCGCCATGAATACCAGGGCTGGAACAACTGCGGGCCTGCCACTCTCGCAATGGCGCTTTCTTTTTGGGGCTGGAAAGGAGATCAGTATGATATTGCTCCGATTGTCAAACCCAATCCGCGCGATAAGAATGTCATGCCTGCCGAGTTGGCGAATTATGTCGAATACCAGGCCAAATTCAAGATGATCCTGCGCATGGGTGGGGAATTGGATTTTCTCAAACGCCTGGTCGCGGCAGGTTATCCTGTTATTGTCGAAAAGGGTTTTGAAAGCCCAAAGTTCGATGGCTGGATGGGGCATTATGAACTGATTACCGGCTACGACAACAACACCCAACGCTTTACGGCGCAAGATTCTTATATGGGGCCAGATTTGCAAGTTTCCTACGAGACAATGGAATCTTATTGGCGCGCGTTCAACTTCACTTACTTGGTGATATTTCCCGTGGAGCGTGAGTCTGAAGTGGCTGCTTTACTCGGCCCCCAGATGGATAAAGCAGATAATATGCAGTTTGCCGCACAAAAGGCCAGCGACGAAATCTCAACCCTCACGGGCCGTGACCTTTATTTCGCCTGGTTCAATCGGGGATCCAGCCTGGCTGCCATGCAGGATTATGCCGGAGCTGCCGACGCTTTCGACCGGGCATTTGCTCTGTATCCATCAATTCCCCCAAAATCTCGCCCTTGGCGAATGCTTTGGTATCAAACTGGGCCATATCAAGCTTATTACTATACAGGCCGCTACCAGGATGTGGTTGACCTGGCCACAGAGACTTTGAACACCATGAGCGAACCCGTGCTGGAGGAAAGTTATTATTGGCGAGCGTTGGCAAAAGAGGCGATGGGGGATAAAAAAGAGTCAATGGATGATTTAAAGCGCAGCCTAAAATATCACCCAGGATTTGAACAAAGTTTGTCTACACTGCAACTCCTAACCGGTTTGACACCTGTTCCATAAGACTTGTAGCCCAGTTCAGGGGATGACTGACTAGCAGGCCGATCAATCAACCTCATCAAGCATCATAATTGAATTGAAGGGAAATCTGAAATGCGTTATTCGGATGAACATCAAAAGCAAATGTCTTTCGGAAATGTCGTGGTTCTGGCATTGTTTGCTTTGATGATCTGGCTGTTGGTTCTGATGAGTTTTATGTTTGGGATGCGGGGGCACATCCAAAATTTTGGTTTGCTCGCCATTGCAGGTGTGACGAGTGTTTTTCTTTTCCGGTTCGTTTGCCAGTATGATCGCCAGGGTTATTGGGTTGCAGTCACAACGAGTCTTGTTTCCCTGCCGGCTTACCTTTTATTTCGTTCGATGATATTTAATAATGCTGAAGCCATTTTTATTTTGGTGGTGATCGCGATTAGTGCTCAATGGGGAATTGGCCCCGGAGTGCTTCTTGCCGGATTGGCCTGGCTGGGTTATGGAATTATCAATATTCTATTGCCCTCTCATCCTGAACCAATTGTTCAGATGTTGATGAATGGAGGATTTTTTGTAGCTGCCGCTATCATCGTTGGGGCGCTTGCCCAACACCGGCAATCGGCTTTAATAGCCCGCGCCAAAATGACCGAGGTTTTAGAAAAATCATACGTGGGGTTTCTTGCAACCATGAGCCTGACATTGGATGCCCGCGACTCGAATACGCAAGGACATTCAGAACGCGTGGCCAGACTGGCGCAGGTTATCGCGCAAGAAATGAAATTATCCTCGGATGCGCTCGAGCAAATTCGCTGGGGAGCATTACTTCATGACATCGGAAAAATTGGTATTCCTGATGCAATTTTGCATAAGCCCGGAAAATTGACTGCCGCAGAGTGGCGAATGATGCGACAGCATCCTGAAATTGGATATGAAATGTTACGGTCAATCCCTTTTTTGAACTCGGCGTTGGATGTTGTTCGTTATCACCATGAAAGATTCGATGGCGGTGGTTACCCGGCAGGCCTAAAAGGATCTGGCATTCCATTACTGGCACGGATTTCTGCGGTGGCTGATTCGTACGATGCGATAACTAGTCATCGCCCCTATCGCCCCGGACAATTGCAAGCTGACGCCATAAGTGAAATACATAAATTTGCAGGGACCCAATTCGACCCCGAAGTGGTGGCTGCTTTCGACCGCGTAATTGTATCTCCTAAAATACTCCATGCCGCTGCCAGGGCAAAAAGTTTAAGGATGGGCAAATACAATCAAATCGAATAAGCAATATAGCGGATAAAAAAACCAGCCGAATGACGCTTCTTGGAAAAAGGGAACCTGCGTAACATTGATATGAAAAGGGAGCCTTTTTCTCCCTCAATCGAAAAGGAATTCTGTATGGAAAATTTCAGCTCGAATGGATATGGCCTCTGGGCTGTGGCTTTTATTAACGCCGCAGTGGTTATCATGTTTGCTTTAAGTTTCGTCCGGCCCAAAACAAAACGCGATTGGCGCTCTTTTGGTGCTTTTTCTGCGTTTCTTGTGGCGCTTTTTGCAGAGATGTATGGTTTTCCGTTGACCATTTATCTTCTTTCCGGCTGGCTTGCCAGCCGCTACCCGAGCCTCGATTTACTCGCCCATAATTCAGGTCACTTATGGAATACCCTTTTGGGCATAACAGGCGACCCTCATTTTAGCGGGATACATATCTCCAGCGAAGTGCTGATTGTAATAGGTTTTATTTTGTTGAGCGCATCCTGGAAAGTTCTTTACCAAGCGCAGCGCAATGGTCAGGTTGCCACAACCGGCCCATACGCGCATGTGCGCCATCCCCAGTATATTGGTTTCATCATCATTATGTTGGGTTTTCTCTTTCAATGGCCGACGTTTCTAACGATTATCATGTTCCCAGTCCTTGTGACGATGTATGTTCTTCTCGCCCATCGTGAAGAACGCGAATCCATCGCTTTCTTCGGGGATGTGTATGCCGGTTATGCAGCCAAGACACCAGCATTCGTGCCTGCCTTGGGGCGTATATACTCCAATCAACCCTGACAATAAATACCTTTTCCACTACTTCCTGGAAAGGGTTGGAGTAAAGCAGCTTATTGGATGCGTCAGTAAGATTTGAATCCAAACCTAAATCAGATGTTTTTCAGATTGTTTAGCTCAAAATGGATCTTTGCCCTCGTTCTGATTTTTCTACTCGGATCGGGGGCATTTCTTCGTTTTACTGATCTTTCTGCTCCACTGCTGGAATTTCATCCAACCCGCCAGTTGTTTGGGGCGGTAAAAGCCCGCGGCATCTACTACTCAACAGTTCCAAACCTGCCTGCCTGGCAAAAGGATCTGGCTGTCCGCCAATATGAGGGTGAAGCAACCATCGAACCGCCCTTGATGGAGAACGCTGCCGCCTTTCTTTATGGTTATTTCGGCGAACAGACTTCCATCCCGCGTGCTTTCTCAGCTTCTTTCTGGCTGATTGGCGCTCTGTTCAGCTTCTTGCTCTCCAAAAACCTGACAGGTTCTTCAGCCGCCGCGGCCGGTTCGCTCGCGTTTATGCTCCTCCTGCCCTATGCGGTTACAGCCAGCCGGGTCTTTCAGCCTGATCCGTTGATGGTCATGCTGATCATTATTTTCTGGTGGGGGATCGAAAACTGGGGGCGTAACCCCAACTGGATGTGGACCTTCATTTCAGGCCTGATCGGCGGCCTGGCAATTTTTGTCAAACTCCCGGCAGCGTTTTTTATCATCGGTGGCGCTCTTGGGGCAATTATTGCTCACGTTGGCCTTATAAAATCGCTCAAACTTCCGCAAGTCTGGGTCACAGCCATTCTTGGCATCCTACCCCCGGCCGCTTATATGTACTATGGCATCGTTATGAAAGGTTTCCTCGGGAAGCAGTTTAATGGGCGGTTTAACCCGGAATTGTGGTTTAGTCCCTATTTTTATTTACGCTGGTTTCTCAAACTGGAAAATGTCGTCAGCGTCTTATGGATCGCACTGGCCTTATTGGGCTGGCTGGTTTTTGCCAGCAGACCCGTGAAAATATTCCTGTCCGGGCTTTGGGCAGCCTATTTTGTTTATGGGATGACCTTTGCCCACTATATATCCAGCCATGATTATTACAGCCTGCCCCTGATCCCCATTGCGGCTTTATCCCTGGCACCCATTGCAGTAGAAATGTTTCCAGTGTTCTCTCGAAAAATACAGTTCTCCCGTTCATTACAACTCATTTCTCTGGTCTTACTACTGATTTCCATTTCGCTGCTCTCCATTGACCAATATCTCACCCGGAGCAAGAATGATTACCAACCACAGGCCGCTTTCTGGGCCGAGGTAGGTGATGCGATCGGTCACCAGCCCGGCCTTATCGCCCTGACGACTGATTACGGCTATCCGCTTGCGTATTACGGCTGGCAAAAATCTGATCCCTGGCCGCTTGCGCCTGATATCGAAAACTTCGATGATACCTTTGCCCGCCTGACTGGTAAGAAATCCTATTTTCTCATCAACGATTTCGAAGAATACGCCCGCCAGCCCAAGCTTCAAAAGCGGCTTACCGATAGCTATCCGGTTTTGATTCAAGGGAAAGGGTTCCTTGTCTTTGACCTGCTTCACCCAAAGAAATAACCAGCGCGCTGGTTGAACATTTCGATCAGCACATCACTTGACCACGAGCACTGCATTTTGACCCAACCATACGCCTTGAGATTATCAGAAAGCGCGAGAAAAGTCGGTTGACCTGGTTTGAACAAAATACAAAGGATATGCAATTGCCATCAAAAAAGGTTCGCGAAATGAACCATCAAAAATCATTTGTTTGGATTAATTCCCATGCTGCCGATTGAACAAAAAACATCCTACTGGTTTTTCGGTCATCGCTGGGTACTTATTGCCGCCCTCATTCTCATCTTCGGGACGGCGACGGGTATTCGTCTCTATGACCTGACCGACTTGCCGCTCGATTTTGCCCCCACTCGCCAACTTTTTTCGGTGCTCAAGGCCCGCAGCATGTACTATGCCAGCCTGCCGGCCTCGGCTGATATTCCAATCTGGCAGCGTGAGGTGGCCGCGCGGCAAATGACTCCGTTAATTGAACCGCCTGTGATGGAAACATTGGTTGCACTGACTTACCGGATCACCGGTGAGCATTTATGGATTGCGCGCATTTATTCAGCGTTGTTTTGGGTACTGGCGGGGATTTTCCTGTTTCTGCTGGCGCGGGAACTGGCTTCCAGCGAGGCGGCGGTGATTTCCCTGCTCTTTTATCTTTTCCTGCCACATGGTGTGATCGCCAGCCGTTCTTTTCAGCCAGACCCACTGATGACTGCCCTGATCGTTGCCGGGGCCTGGGGTTTATACCGTTGGCATTCCACAAGGACCTGGGGTTGGGCGGTGGTTGCCGGTTTGCTGATGGGGGCAGCTATTTTCGTCAAAAATATGGCTGTTTTCCCGCTGGGAATGGCAGCTTTGGCTCTTGTTCTGGAACACGGATGGCGAGACTCTCTCAAGAATGCCCAAACCTGGGGTGTGGCGCTAATGGGGCTTCTGCCTGTAATGATTTATACCCTGTACGGCGTCTATATCGCCGGTTTTTTGGGAAAACAATTTGGCATGCGTTTTTTCCCCGAACTATGGTCCACCGGTGGGTTTTACTTGCGTTGGCTGGGCCAGATTACCGAAATTGTTAGTTTCGGAACGATTGCTATGGCCATTGTAGGGATTTTTGTTGCCGAGCGGCGAGGTATGGCTTTGTTGGCTGGCTTATGGCTGGGTTACCTGACCTTTGGAATGACCTTTGCTTATTTTGTTGCCTCGCATGAATACTACAATTTGATGCTTGTCCCCCTCGTGGCTTTATCCCTTGCTCCAGTTGTAGATTTGTTCATTAAACGGGCACAAAGCCTGCGGATTGGCAGTATTTCGCGCGCAGTCCTTTCGCTGCTGATCGTTCTCGTTGTGGCAATCCAGATTTGGAATGTGCGTGTCGAACTTGTCCGCGAAAACTGGCGCTCCGACCCCGAATTTTGGACGATGTTGGGTGAAAAACTTGGTCACAATTCTGGCAAGGTGCTTGCGCTATCGCAGGATTACGGAGGCCGGTTGGCCTATTGGGGCTGGCAGGATGTCGAATCATGGTATTACTCCGGCGATCTTGAATTGCGCACGCTCGATGATCGCTCGATAAACCTGCTTCAACGTTTTCTGGATGCAGCTCGGGGAAAACAATATTTTGTTGTGACACAGGTGAACAAATTGGACGCCCAGCCTGTAATCAAGGATTACGTTTACCAGCATTATCCGGTCTTTTCTGAGGGGCAAGGTTATATTATTTTCGACCTGGCGCATCCCAAAGCCCCGTAAGATCGGCGTTCCTTTCTTTACGAGGCCTTTCAATATCCTTCACAAAGCCTTTACATTGGAGGAATATGATTAAGAAAATGAAAAAGGAGATAAAAAAATGAAAAACTTCTGGAAATGGTTTCTCGGCATCGCCCTGGTGCTGGTTCTGTTCTTTGGGCCTTATTTGCTACGCCTTGTGTTCCCAACAATGGGATATGGCTATGGAATGATGGGCTACGGGCATGGCAGCATGATGGGTGGTTTCGGCTTTTTCCCCTTTGGCATGTTTGGCATGGGACTTATGTGGCTCTTTCCCCTGGGCACCATCGCGCTGGTTGTGCTAGGCGTTGTCTGGTTGGTGAACAACACCAACAGTTCCAAAACCGTTCAGGGACGGGTTTGCCCCTCATGTGGGAAGCCGGCCCAGGCGGATTGGAAAACCTGCCCATACTGCGGGAACGGCTTGTAAAATTGCCGCTGGTTCAAATCAGGGCTTTGCAAGGATAATCAACCCTTGCAAAGCCTTGTTTCGTTTTTATCATCTAAAAAACTTGGAATAACCTTGCCCAGTTGCAGACTGAGAATTTGAACCGCATTCTTGACTCTTCTGTCTGGACGTATTATCGTTTCATTTATCGATGATACGATAATACGTCCAGGAGCTTTTTATGTTCTTAACGGCTGACACAACCAATTTAAGCGTCAAAGCGCGTTTCTTTCGCGGGTTCAGCGACCCGACCCGCCTGAGAATTCTCGAAACCTTGCGCCACAATGGGCAAAGTGTGGAAGCCCGCCTGACCCGCGCTGAGTTTCCCTGGTTGATGGGGGCCATGTTGGCGGGCGGCGTGGCCGCGCCGATTGTCCTGCTGTTGGGGTTACAGTCTATGCCCGCTTCCACCGCCTCGTTTTTGCTCAACTTTGAGAGCGTCGCCACCACCCTGATTGCTGTCCTGGCCTTTAAGGAAGCCGTAGACAGGCGCATTTGGTGGGCAATTGGCTTGATTACCCTGGCCAGCATCCTGCTTTCGTGGAATGCCAACGGCGGTTGGGGAATCTCGCTCGGCGCGCTCGGAGTTATTGCGGCTTGCTTTCTGTGGGGGCTGGATAACAACTTCACCCGGCACATCTCCGCCAAAAACCCGCTGATGATCGTGGCCGTCAAAGGGCTGGGAGCCGGGATATTTTCCTTGGTGCTCAGCCTGGTTTTAGGAAAAGCACTGCCTGCGCTTCTTCCAGTAATTCTCACGATAGTGCTGGGCGCATTCAGTTATGGCTTGAGTATCTACCTGTTCATCCTGGCCATGCGCAGCCTCGGCTCGGTGCGCACCAGCGCCCTCATTGGCAGCACGCCCTTCGTTGGCACATTGCTTTCCGTGGTACTGTTGAAGGAAATGCCCCAGGGGTTGTTCTGGCTTTCCATGCCGATCATGGCGATTGGTGCCTGGTTGATGTTAAGCGAGAACCATGACCACCATCACATTCACGAGCCAGCCGAACATATCCACAACCACGCGCACCCGGACGAACACCATGACCACCCGCATCTGGCGGATGCGCCGCTGGTAAACGGCTTTCATGCCCACCCGCATCAACACGAGATGTTGGCACATGACCATCCACATACGCCAGATTTGCACCATCGCCATACCCACGAAATGGGATAAACAAAACCGGGAGATTCTAACTCTCCCGGTTTTGTTTTGAAATTATTTTTCCAGCGCCAACCCCGCTTCCTCCCAGGATGTGGTTCCGCCATCCAACATCCACAGGTTGGTGTACCCCTGGGCCAGGAGGATGGAACACAACATTTTTCACCATTCCGGAGGTTGGGCAGGACAGCAGGATTTTGGAGCCTTTTTCGGTGGGAAGTTGATCAAGGTTTGCTCATTTCAATATAAGTTAGGCGTAGATCAGTCCATTGATGTCGCCTTGTAACAAAGGTGAACGTAACCGGATAAATTCGAATATGCTTTAACATCGAGAGCTTTTAAAAGATTTGTCCCTTTATTTTGCCGAAAGCTTCAAGGTAAAAAATCAGACGGGTTATAAAAGCTGCCGCCTGTGGCCCGAATGCGAAAATCAACATGATTGCCGGATGAATTGCCTGTGCTTCCCGACTCTGCAATTTGCTGTCCCTGAACAACGCCCTGCCCCACCGAGACCAGGTTCGCTTCGTTATGTGCGTAATACGTCCGATAGCCATTGCCATGTTCAATGATGACGAGATTCCCATAACCTGAGGTGGACCAACCAGAAAACACGATTGTGCCGCTATCTGATGCAAAGACAGGTTGGCGATAATAGGTATTGATATCCAGCGCCGGGTGGCCTCCCCAATAGTCTTGATTCATCACAATTGTGCCGCCAACAGGCCAGATGAAATAGCCGGTGCCGCGATTGACCAATGGACCGGAATACCCCCCGGAGCCGCCCGCAGCGACAACCGGTTCGGGGTCATCCCAGGCAAGCGGGCTGGTACCGTTAGGGACAATCACCAGTTGGCCTGTTTTTAAGCTTGGTTTGGTAAGGTCGAACTCATTGCCCGGATAGCCTGCAATTTCATCCACCAGAGCGCCATATTTCAGGGAGATACTTTCCAGCGTATCTCCTTCGCGCACAGTATGGAGAACGCCATCCACCGGCGGGATATTGATCGTACCGCCAATTTTCAATCCGTTCGCCGCAGCGCTCAGACCGTCATTCGCCCATAAAATTGACTCTGGTTTGAGCTTGAATTTAGCTGAAATTGACCAGGCCGAGTCGCCTTTTTCAACTGTATATTGTTGAATTTTCGTATTGGGACGATCTGCCGGGATATTGGTCTTTAATACAAGTCGCCTGGTTATCCCGGCGTTACTATTCATTGATTGCTTGACAGGCAGCAAGACCGGTTGAGCCTCCGATTTCCCAACTTCTGGGGTGGAAATGTTCATAAACGGTTTTGCAAAAAACGCCCGCCAGGATAAAAACCCCAAGGCAAACAAGAGAATAATTTCCGTACAGATTAGAATTTTTTTGACACTGTGGGTCGAATTATTCATTCAGTTGCGAGTATCCGTAAGCCCATAAACTCCTGGTGACGTGCTGAAAACCAAATTACACAAGAATATGGAACCAACGGGCAGAATTTGACCTGATCCCTGTCGCCGTGATTATGGCAATGGATTATTGAACGGTGTCGGCATCGGTAGTTGCTGGAAGTAAGCTTCCAGCACAGTCGGATAGACCACGAAATTGGCATCCTTGAGCAGCTTTTCCTGGATTTGCATCAGTTGTTCATTGTGCTTTTGCTGGGTGAGAATTTCCTCGATATACGGTTTCGCTTCATCGAACGGCAGTTGTTTTGCTTCTGTGCGCTCAATGACCTGAATGATGTAAAGGCTGTCGCCAGACTGGAAGGGCCGGCTGATATCATTCGGTTGCAAGGCAAGCGCAACTTCATGGAATGGATGGAGTTGCGCCTCAGCCAGGATGTCATTGCTTTCGCCAATCCAGTCAGGAAGTTCTCCACCTTGGGCAGCGGTATCTGGATCTTCAGAATATTCTTTGGCTATATCGGCAAAGGCCGCGCCCTGCTGAAAGAGACCAGGCGCAAGTTTTTTGTAGGCTTCATCAGCGCGGGTTTGGGCGGCTTTTTGTTCATCTTCTGTTTGCCCGAGGCCAATGCGGATATAGCGAATACGCGCCTTGGGCGGCAGCGACATCAGGCTAAGATTGTCATCGTAATATTTCTGCATTTCTTCATCAGATACCACCAGCTTGTCGTCAACCTCCTCCTGATGCATCATCTGCTTGAGCACTTGCAGACGCGATTCGTCGGCCAGGGGCTTATTTCCTACATCCAGCAACTGGTCGTAGGTATCCTCGACAATCAATAAACGTTCGATGAGTGTTTCAGCCAGTTTCTCCATCCCCTGTGGACCAGCGTATTGAGTCTGTGTAGAAGGCGGGAGTTCCTGGTACTCTTGGTAGAACTGCCCCAGCGTAAACTGCTTGCCCTTAAGCGAGACGAGTGTTTTACTTGCATTGGTTTTAAACCATTCGTCCGTCTTTTGCTGTTGGACAGCGGCCAGGACCGAGGGGCGCACTTCGTCCAGCGATTTCGTGCGGGCGGGCTGTAGATCGTTTAACCGCGCGATGTAGAAAGAATCCCCAGCCTGGAACACATCGCTCAGTTCGCCTGTTGTAAGCGCAAAGACCGCCGTATCCCATGCCGGGTCGCGTGTCTCTTCAGGCACAAGTGTTCCGCTTTGGACGGAGGCGCGGGAGATCGCCTGCGCGACTTCGTCAAATGTTGCGCCCGAGCGGACTTTGAGCAGGGCATCGTCGGCGTCTTTGCGAGCTTCCCTCTCATCACCACTGATAGGGAATTGTATTTCATCCACTTCGACTTGGCGCGGCAATTTGAAAGTTTCGAGGTTGGCATCGTAGTAGCGGCGCAGATCATCTTCGGATGGCGCGGGGACATTCAGCAGTTCAAAGTTGCGGGTGATGAAAGCGTTATCTTTTAGTCGTTGGATATAATCTTCGATGTATCCCTGCTCACGGTCTGAGACCAGAGTTTGGCGGATCTCTTCGCGCACCTCGTCCAGCGATTTGCCGCCGAACTGGGTTTGGTTGGCCTGATAGTAATCTTGAATCTCACTTTCAGCTATCGGTATTTCGTTCTCATGGAGTTGGAGATCGAGCGACTTTAAATTCAGGCTCTCGTTGATGTGCTGCATGGTGTGGCCGAAAGTTTCATCCTGATCCGGCTGGCGCGTGGCTGCCCACCGCCGCACCATTTCGTCGGTCACCATATCCTCGATCACAGCCAGCAAAGTTTCAGGTGAGTTTAAGGCTGTCTGATATTCATTGGGAAGAAGCAGTTGCAGGTGGGCTTCCACATCGGAGATCAAAATCTGTCCGCCAGCGAAAGTGGCGATCACGTCTGACGCGGGAGGTTTGGGCGCGGTCAGACGCGCCCACCAGAGATAACCGCCAGAGAACCATAGCGCGGTCAGGAGAAAGAGCGACAGCAGCGCTATGACGCCACCTGTTTTCAAGCGCGCCATCCAAATCTGGCGCGGAGTTCTGGGCAGCGAGGGTTCATTCAGGGTAGGCGCTAGATCGTCAGGTTCAACAATCTCTAAACCGGGCGCTTGCGCAGTCATTGAATCCGCCTGCGTTTCAAGTTGCGGCTCCGCGACATCTTCCGGCGTAGTCTTGATCGACTGCGCAGAATCAACCTCCGTTCCCAGAGGCGGCTCAGTCACATCTTCCAGTTCAACCTGCGGCTCCAGACGCGGTTCTTCTGCCGCAGAGACCGTTGTGGACGCTGCCTCCCTGCCTCGCAAGGCGTTAAGAACGTCTTCCCAGATTTGCTTCCAGCCTTCAGCCATTGTTTATCACCATCAAGGAGCAGGGGTGGGGGTTGAGGCGGAGTTGCCAACCAACCGCAGGTTAACTGTGCCGCCGTTGGCCGTATCCAAACTGTAGATTTGCACACGCGGCAGAATCTTTTCGAGAATTTCCAGATATAACCGGTAGCGCGTCACAGCCTCGCCATAGATTTTGGAATTGGTTTGGTATTCAGACAACACCGCCTCAAACGCCTGCGCCGCGCCGTTGGCCTGTCCGAGCACAGTCGAACGGTAGGCTTCGGCCTCCGACAGGATTTTCTGGGCCTGACCGCGCGCTTCAGGAATCAGGCTGTTGGCATAACCGGTGGCCTCGTTGACAGCGCGGTTTTTGTCCTCTTTGGCGCTGTTTACATCGGTAAAAGCGGCGGCGGCTTCATCAGGTGGAA
Organism: Chloroflexota bacterium; assembly: GCA_021796315.1. The sequence continues at coordinate 35,473 of JAJYOH010000001.1, read as the reverse complement.
AAGCCTTTTGCAGGTTAATACCGACGATAACCAGGCCGCTGTTGTAGGCGTCCAGGCGTTTCTGTGTTTCAACGCGAATGCCGTCTTGTAGGGCTTGCCGCTCGGTGGTAAGGATAGCGTCTACCGGCTGCTGGCTGATGAGCAGGGTGACAGATTGCCGCACAGCGTCGCGCACCAGGCGATAGGGCGCATACTGTACATTGATGAGATAGGCATCCGGGTTGCGAACCTGGTATTGAACGACGATTTCCACGTCGATGACGTTGGTATCGCCGGATAGCACCTGCAATTTGGATGGTGGTTCGGGATGTTCATGCCCTTGTTCGAGTTCGGCAACGCCCACAACTTCACGGCGCACCTCGCTGACGTTCACAACATCCACCCGGTCAACCGGCCAGGGCAGGCGATAATGCAGGCCGGGAGCAGCGCGAGGCTCTACAACTGCCCCAAAGCGGCGCACAACCCCAAGTTCGCCCGGCGAAACAATGTAGATGCCGGTGGCAAGATAAACGGCCACAGCAAGTCCTATCAGTCCCCACAATATCCGGCGCGGGTTGAGATGACCGAAGGCGGCGCGCAGGTCATCCAGCGGAGATTCGCCGTCACCAATAATGATTCGAAAGAAGCGAGCAATGGCTTGAGACAAACGCATGGATGCGCCGCGCCAGTCAAACGGAGGCTGGGAATCGGGGGGTAAGGGAGTGTTGTTGGTCATAATGGCTCCTACGGCGCTGGTATGGTTGGTTCTGGCAGCGTTGGCGTGTTCACATTGCCAGGGTTGAGATATTGCAGGAGTTCAGAGTCTGAGGGCAGGATTAGAGTGGTATTGCTGTCGATGAAGGCCTCGTAGGATTGCAGGGTACGGATGAAGCGATAGAACTCCGGGTCTTTACCGAATGCGGCGGCATAAATGGCAATCGCCTCCGCATCGGCCTGGCCGCGGGTCTCCGCCGCTTTCTGGTTGGCGTCAGCCAGCAGGCCAGCTTTCTCTGCATCAGCGCCAGCCCGAATTTTCGCCGCCTGCTCCGTGCCTTCTGAGCGGAACTGGCGGGCAATCGCTTCGCGCTCGGCCTTCATGCGTTGAAAGACACTGGTCAGGTTGGCTTGCGGAAAAGTGAGCTGTTTGAACCGAACGTCTGTTACAGTGAAACCATATTGCTCCGTGCGGCTTGCTGCGCCATTGGTGACAGATAAAAGCGTGTCTGGCAGTTTTAATTGCGCCGCATCCACGGTGACAAGCTGGCCAAGTTCCACCTGCCCAAGGGCAGTGCCTAATTCAGAAGCGACAATATCAGCCAGGCGCGTCTCTGCGCCCTGCGGATCGCGCACAGTCTTGAGGAAGGTGAGGGCATCGGTCACTTTCCAGGTGGCATAGGCTTCAAGAACGATGTTCTTTTTATCCGAGGTTAGAAATTCGGTTTGCGGCAGGTTGTAGACACGCAGTTGGTTGTTAATGCGGACAACGTTTTGAATTGGGTCAGGTAGTTTGACATACAAGCCCGGGGCGGTAATGACGCTCACAGGATTCCCAAATTGAGCAACAATGGCGGATTCGGTCGCATCGACCTGGAAAAAAACCAGGTTGGCGGCCAGAAAGCCCAGCGCAACAATGCCGAGAATGAGGTTACGAATAGATTTCATAAGATACTCCATTGATCGAGTTTTGCTTGCAAGGTTGGTGTGATTGACGTTTGGATAGGCGAGTTGGAAATGGAATCATCGCTCACTTAATTCATGGCTGTAAAGGAAAGACCTGTGAATTGCCAACACCAGGGAACCACAGATCGGTGGTTTGAAGCTTCACGGCGGCATCCAGCACGAACTTGCGCGCGCCAGGCAGGACTTTTTCAATGGCTTCCAAATAGAGACGCAAACGGGTGACGGCCGGGGCCTGGGCGTAGGCAGCCTGCCGGCTGGCAAACTGCGCCGCCTCGCCTGTAGCGAGCGAGATTTTCTCCGCACGATAGGCATTGGCTTGCTGGATGATTTTTTCAGCATCGCCACGCGCAACCGGCAGGATCTCATTTTTGTAGGCCAGCGCCTCGTTAATGAAGGTGTTTTTGTCCTCACGCGCGCTGGATACATCGCGGAAAGCATCCGCTACTTCAGGTGGAGGACTACTCTCCAGCAGTTGCACGCCAATCACCCTCAGCCCAGAGTCGTAACCGTCGAGCGCGGACTGGGCGAGAACAGTTGCCTTCTGCTGGATTGCCGCCTTGTCTACCGTCAGCAGCCCATCCACCGCCTCATTTGCCACCACCTGCCGCATGGACGAATCGGCAGCCTGCTGCACCAACATTTCTGGCTCAACCACATTCAAGAGAAATTTGCCTGGGTCGGTGACGGTGTAATGGATAGCCAGGCGGACGTTGATCAGATTTTCATCGCCTGTCAACATCAGGCTGGTTGGTGTTTCGGCGCGCTGGACAGCATCGAGCGCGATCAAATCCACACGATCCATCGGCCAGGGCAGGCGATAATGTAGCCCGGGGCCAACATTCCCGGCGATGACACTCCCGAAGCGGCGAACAACCGCCGCCTCCCCCGCTTGCACAATGTAAAATCCGGAGAGCAGGTAGAACGCAACAAGAATCAGCGCGGAGACAGGCAGGAAGGCGCGCCATAACCCGGATGGCGCGGGGGCATGTTTATGCGTTTCGCCTGTTTCGCCTTCAATATCAAGGGTTTCGTGGTGACGCAGGGCGCTGATGGCTGACGAGGCGATTTCGTAACCGGAGAATAGGATGAAAACCACCACCACTGCCGCAGCGGCCCGATCCAGGTTCGGCAACCCAAGCGCTGCACCCGCCAGCCCGGCTACAACAACGATGGAGGCATAAATGTCCATCTGTGAATGGTAGCCGCCAGCGATGAGGGCTGGCGAATTGGTCTGCCGTCCCACATAAAGTTTATAACGGGCAATGAAGTAGGCAGCCGCGACGGTGACGAGTGAAGCCAGGGCAATCGGTCCCAGGTTTTTGAGTTCAGGTGATTGGCCTCCAAGCACTTCGATAATAATGTCGAAACCAACATAAAAGATTGCCAGCGCCACGGCAAGCGCGACCCAGTTCTCGATGACATTCACCTGGTTTTTGCGGGTATTTTGCGCATTGTTCCAGCGGCTGATGACAAGACCAATCAGGACGAATGCGCCAATGGCTGCATCAGCGATGGAATGTAGCGCGCTGGCTCTCAAAGACAGACTGCCAGACGCGCCCGCCAGCCAGAGCTTGAAAGCGATCAGCAACAGGTTGATGGTGATGGTAACAAGGACGGTGCGTTCTTTTCGGTTCATAGTGGGTCATCCTAAACATCTTGGTTTTTATTGGTGATATTCTGTCCGCACGCCGGGCAAAAGCGCGCATTGGGCGGAAGGTTCATCTTGTCGGTTATGGGGCTCCCAGCGTGGCAGGGCGAGCGCCGAGGCGCACACGCACCTCCACCTGGGTCTTGCCAGCACGAAGGATGGTGAGCGTTACATTTTGGTCGGGCATCGTATTTAGCGCGATATACACCAACAAATCATCAAACGACTTCACCGGCTGGTTATCAATGGCTGTAATCACGTCGCCGCCCACCAGCACCAGCAAGTCATTGACCCTTACGGTAGTGTCTGCGCCGCGCAGACCGGCCTGAGCAGCCGGGCCGCCAGCAGCAACTTCAAGAATATATGCGCCACGCTCAAAGGGTAACTTCATGGCTTCAACCAGTGCAGGAGTAACGTTCCCGCCGCTCACGCCCAACCAGGCCCATTCATAGCTGCCCTTTGCAACCAATGCTGGGACGACCCGCTGAACCACGCTAATCGGGATGGCAAAACCAACGCCGCTGTTACTGCGGCTCGTTCCATCCGTTTCAATTTGGGCGTTGACGCCGATAACGTGCCCATGCAGGTCGAGCAGCGGCCCGCCCGAATTACCGGGGTTAATCGCCGCATCGGTTTGGATAGCCTGTGGAATGGAAAAGGGCGTGAGCGCGGGAATTGTGCGTCCAAGCGCGCTGATGACCCCGCGCGTCAATGTGCCATCCAGCCCAAAGGGATTCCCAATGGCAATGACCGTCTGCCCAACTGCCAACTCGCTCATTTCGCCAAACTGCAACGGGGTAATGCCCGCCGGGAGTTGCTCCACTTTGACCACGGCCAGATCGCTATTTGGGTCTTGCCCGATTACTTCCGCCTCGCGAATCGTTCCGTCTGAAAAAGTGATTTCGACCCGTTCGGCCCCCTCGAGCACATGATCATTGGTGATAATGCGACCAGTCTCATCATAGATGAAACCCGATCCCTGACCGAGCGGCTTGGTTTGGCCTCCCTGCTGTCCATAGATGGTGAGGTTGACAACTGCCGGGTTGGCGCGCGCATACAGGTTGACCAGCAAGGCCTGTTCATCCACCACCTCGGCGGATAAGGGCACTTGGGCGGGCGTGGCGATGACCGGGGTAGCTGTGACCAACTCGGGTACGTTGCCTACGAGTGTCCTGTTGAATGGCGCTGTGATGGAACAGCCCAAGGCGAGCGCCGGCACCAGGCACAAAAGCCAAATTCGCTTTCTGACGCCAACTTTCTCAGGTTTATTCATGGTTGTTTTTACCTTTTGCTTTGGAATTCTGCACTGTGAGATGAACAGCCCTCACCGGTTATCCTAATAGCGTGCATGCAAAAACTTGTCGGAACTGCTCCTTTACCATTCAAACGCCGGAGGGGAAGACGGCTGAGGTGGAGGTTGCCAGCAATCTTTGCATGCACCGTTTTATGGTAAATCCCCCACTTAAAAAAGTTCTGTATAAATTCTGAATATTTGATGAGAGGCTAAACGATGAGGGCCGGGAAGGAAAGGGTAACGGTTGTCCCGGCGCCAGCGGAACTTTCAATGCCCATCTCACCCCCATGCTCTTGCACGATCCAGCGAACAATGGTCAAGCCAATCCCTGCGCCAGGAAGACGCTTACTGCCCGGGGCGCGAAAAAATGGCTCAAAGATACGTTTCAAGTCCTGTTCGGAAATGCCCGGTCCACAATCGCGGATAAGCGCTTTCACTTTGTCTTTCTCACGCCACAGGGCAATGCTCACGGCGCTTCCAGGCGGAGAATGTTTCAGCGCATTGTCAATTAAGTTGATGAACACCTGTCGCAGGCGAACAGGGTCGCCATGCACAAAAACGGGTTCACACCGTTCTATCTTGAGTGTCATGCCCTCCGCTTGCAATCGAACCGACTCATAGGTTTCCATCAGAATATCATCAAGAGCGGTTGGCTCAAGCGTCGACAAATGCCAACCGACTTCAGCCTGTGCCAAAAGTAGTAAGTCATCCAACAGGCGGGCCACGTGTTTCCCTGTGCGTTGGATTGCCTCGACAATCTCGCGCCGCCGGATGGGGTCGTCGCCAAAGGTCGCCAGCAAATCAACGTTGCCCAACAAGGAGGCCAGTGGTGTGCGCAACTCGTGCGCAGCTTCAGCCAGGAACTGCCTCTGACTTTCAAATAAAGTCTGCAAGCGCGTCAACATCTCGTTGAAAGTGGTTGCCAGCGCGCCAATTTCATCAGCAGGCCCGGTATAAGGCACGCGGCGGGACAAATCCTCGGCGCCAACAATCTCCTGGGCGGTTTCCACCACGCGCACTACCGGTTGCAACCCCAACCGAGCAAGCACCCATCCGCCAGTCAAACCAAAGAGCAAGACAGAGACAGCGCCGATAGTGTAAATCAGCCGCAGGCGGTCCAGGGTGGATTCCAGCCCGACCAAAGACTCGCCTACTTGAACTGCGCCGACAATCCGGCCATCGCGATGAATGGGCTGATAATACAACTGCACAGGCGAAGCTGAAATTTCCGTTGCGGTGTAGAAACTTTCGCCCTGTAGGACACGGTTGATATCCGTGACTGAAGCGTGCATTTGCTGAACACCCAAATTGAACGATCTCGCGATAAGTTCACTTTCAGCATTGAAAATCTGAACGTACACCCCTGGCGAACGGAACTCGTCAGTAACATCCTGCGAAATACCCTCGATGGCACGGTTGGGGATAATGGCAACTGCGTCGGAAACGTGCCTGGCCCGCTCGGCTAATTTGTTGTTTATCTCGGTATGTAACGAGTTGGACAAAAGCCGGTACGAGAACAGCATCAGACCGAGTAACCCGAGAGCGGTCAGACATAAATGCCAGATGGTCAGCCGCCAACGCAAGGAGATCATCAGATTTCCTCTTTCAGAATATAACCCACGCCGTAGACGGTGTGGATTAGCGGCGGATCGCCAAGTTTTTTGCGCAGGCGCGAGATATACACATCCAAAACGTTCTCGTGAATTTCAGTCTCTACGCCCCATACTTCCACAATCAGTGTAGGGCGCGTGAATACTCGTTGAGGGTTTTTCAACAAGAATGCTAACAAATCATATTCGGTGCGTGTCAGGGGAATCGACTTGCCCGCACGATGCGCCTGGTAAAGGTTCTGATCCAGTTTCAGATCGGCGATGGCAAGAACAGCATTTGGTTCGCTTGTCCGCCGCCGGAGCGTGCGTAAGCGGGCCAGCAACTCATCGAAGGCAAAAGGTTTGACCAGGTAGTCGTCTGCCCCGGCATCCAGGCCACTCACCCGGTCTGGAATGGCATTGCGGGCTGTTAAAATCAAGATCGGTATGCTGTAACCAGATTGGCGCAGTAGCCGGCAAGCCTGGATGCCATCCATACCGGGCAGCATGACATCCAGGATGACCAGATCGGGCAGATGGAGACGGGTTTGTTCAAGGCCGTTTTCGGCATCAGCTACGACTTGCACATCGTAACCTTCGTAAGCCAATCCCCGTTTCAAGTAATCAGCAAACTCGAGGTTATCTTCGACAATTAATATTCTTCCCATGACATCTTTCAAACGCTATTCACCCAAAGCCGCCTCCACCGCCGCTTTTAGCGTCGGGTAGTCAATCCCTTTTTCGACATATTGACCATTGACGAAAACCGAAGGGGTGCCGCGTACACCGGCCTGCTGGCCTTCCTGGGTCTCTTGCTTTACCTTTTCGGTATAGCGGCCTGCATCCAGGCATTGGTTGAATCCAGAGGTGTCCAGTTTCAAATCAACGGCGAACTTCTTGAGATTGTCTTTGCTGAAAATACCGACATTCTCTCCGTTTTGTTCCTGGTACAGTTTGTCATAGTAATCCCAAAAACGTCCCTGCTCGTTGGCGCACTCGCTGGCCTCCGCCGCCCACTGCGATTCGTTGCCCAGGAAGGCAAAATGGCGAAAAACGAAGCGCACTTTGCCAGATTGGACATATTCATCCTTAAGCTGTTTCACAGAAGTCTGGAAAAAATACTGGCAGGCGGGACACTGGAAATCACCGTATTCCACCACAACCACCGGCGCCTTTTCTTCCCCGGTGCTTTTATCCAGGCTGACTTCACCTGGCAGTGAGGTGGATGAAATTGGCGCGGTCGGCGCGGTGGCTGGGTCTTTCGGCCAGAGCGTAAAAGCCATCACTCCGACAACTGCCAGGCCAGCCAGGAACCAGAGCAGTCGGGTTATCTGGCGCTGTCGCTCTTTTTGGTGGGCAAATGCCTGACGTCTGGTAAGTTTTGGCGTGGATGTTTTCTGTTTCGTAGACATATTCAGTTCTCCTATTTTTTTAAAGTACCCAGAGCAGCAGTCCCAATCCCAAAAGCGCCATGATCGCCCCGGTTACACCGCGCACCGTGCGTGACGAGGCGCGTTCCCAGGCTTGAATCTTGCTTCCCATGACAGGATTGAGCGACAGCCCAAGGATGACGATCAAGGGCAGGACAAACATCAGGTTATAGAGGGCCAGGTAAGCCAGCCCCTGCCAGAATTCGGTCTGGCTTCCCAGCAGCCCCAGGATGGCGACATACGGCCCACCGGAACAGGGGAAACTTTCCAGCCCCATCAGCGTGCCCAAAACCAGGCTGGCGGGCAGGGTGGCGCGGTACATCCAGGTTTTCAGGCCCTCTTTGCCAATTTCCGGCAGTTCCAAGCGGATGGGGAATTTTGGGAATAGCGCGTTGAGCAAATTGACCGAGCCGAACAGGATCAGCAGCCCCGCGCCCACCTGCCCGAGCCAATGCCCCTGTGTCAACCCGGAGACCTTAAGCAGCCCCAGCCCAACCAAAAAATAGACGACATAGACCGCGGCGATGTACACCAGGCCCATTTGGGCAATCGCCCAGCGATTCTTGCGGATGGAGAAAAGGAAGGTGATGAAAAACAACAGAATCGCCATGGCGCACGGGTTGATCCCATCCACCAGCCCGGTGAGCAGAACCGTCGAGAGCAATAAGGATTGTTGGCTCACCGCGGGTTTGGAAAAACCGGCTTGATTGGCAGCGAACCACGTCAAATATTCGGAGATGGGGGTGTTGGGTGGGTAACGCTGCACCGGCCCGGCAAATGCCCAGGCCTGGTAACTGCCGTCGCCGTCTTCTTCACTGTAGACCAGGATGCGTTCGGGCAAGTCGGTCGCTTTGAGCAGCGCTTCCACCACATCGCGCGGCGGCTCGCCTTGCAGGATGATGCGCCCGCCATCCACGAAGGTTGCCAGGTGGCTTTGCAGTTCGAGCGGCACACCAAATTGCTCATTCAGGTCGTTGAATTCGGCGCGATTGGCGCGCTCATTGATGTAATCCTTTTTGACGATAGTGATGGCGTTGGAAGCCAGCAGTTCGTTCAATTCTCCTTCAATATAGGTCACGCATTCGTCGCAAGCCTGGTTGTAATAGATGACAGCCTGGCGTGTTTGTGCATATACAGTCGCAACAGGCAGGGCGCTCAACAGAAAGATCAAGAAAAACAGGATGGTTTTACGGTGCATATTGAGTATCTCCATTAGCAGCAGTACAATTTTTTGGGGATTTCTCCCTCTTTCAATTCGCCAAACGGGTTGCCGCTGGCGCGGATATTGGCAATCATCTGCCGGTTGGCATCGGTCTCCACCAGCTGCGTGGTCAACCCGGAGCGAATCGCTTCGCCGTTGGGGTCGTGCCCCACCGGGCAAACCACCCGGCAAGCGCGGCAAAGCGTGCATTGGTAAAACACGAGGGAGGCGATATTTTGGTCGGCCAGCAGCGCCAGCCCACGCGGGCTGATCTGCTCCTGGCGCAGGATGGCGAACACCGGGCAAGCCTCGCGGCACAACCCGCAGGCAATACAAGCCGGATTGTTGACGAGTTCGGTTAGCATAACTTGCCTCGATTGAGCACATTGTTCGGGTCATAGATGGCTTTGAGTTGACGAATTTCATTGCGGTACGATGCGCTTACCCAGGCTTTCTTTTTCAAGCCGATTCCGTGCTCCCCGCTGACTTGGCCGCCCCAGGCTTCCAACTGCTGATAGAGTTGGGCGACGCGTTCGTCGCCGGGCCGGAAGCGCGGATGCACGATCCCCACCCCCAGGTGGCCGAAGGCCGGGATTTGTTCTGCTTCCAACCAGTCGAGCAGGCTGCCCAGGCCATCTCCCAGTACCCGGGGGTCTTCACTGATGGGCAAGCCCTGGCTGGAAAGCTGCGGCCCCAGGCTGTCCCGCCTGTGCCAGAGTTCGGCCATTTGGGTTGGTTCAAGTATCTCGCCGCCGTCGCCTTCAAACTCGGCCAACAGGTGTGGGCGGGCGGGCCAGCCAACTACCTGCGCCGCGTGCCGGTTCAGGTATTCCAGGGCGATCAGGCGCGGGTCTGCCAACCAGTCGGCGCGCTGGGTTAGCAGGGCTGCGGTATCCTCGAAGGCGCGCAGGGTCAGGCTGCGCTGGCGGAGTTGGCCGGTCAGCCTCAGTTCCGCCTCGACCACAAACCCGGACGCACCTTCGCGGCCCGCCACATCGTCCAGCGCTGTTCCACGCAAGCGATGAACACGCCCGGTTCCGTCCACCAGGGTCACGGCTTCCACCCAGTTGCGCATACTGCCGTAGCGCACGGCGCGCAGGCCAGATGCGTTGGTGGCGATCATGCCGCCGAGCGTGGCTGCCAGGTGGCTGCTTGGGACGACCGGCAAACATAAATGATACGGTTCCAGGGCGCGATTGAGCGCGTCCAACACCACCCCAGCCCCCACCGTGACATGGCGCTGCTCAACATCTACAGAGCCAATGGTGGTCAAACAGGAAAAGTCCACCACAATCGAGTTTTGCGGGGTAGCGCCGCCGCACAAGCCGGTTCCTGCGCCGCGCGGAACCAGGTCAAGCCCCTCCCGTCCAGCCCATTCGGCTAACGCGCAGACTTCATCCAGGTGAACGGGCCAGACCACCGCCAGGCAGTCGCCAGAAAGATTCGAGGCGTCGCGCCCGTAGGCCAGCCGGTTTTCGAGGGTGTTGGAAACTCGTTCAGCGCCAAATATGGATTGTAAATCTGGCATTTTCATCATTTGCGCTCCTTTGACGCTTCCAGCGCCTGGCTGAACTCCAGCACTTCCACCCCGGCGGCGTTTTCTTTGAACTGGGCGTAGCACAACGGGCAGGCGGTACACAGCACACCGTTTTGCACTTGCGCGAGGCGTTGGCGGGCAATGGCGTTCGACAGTTCAGGGAAATTGGATTTCACCCCGCCGCCCGCGCCGCAACACAGGCTGTGATCTCGGTTGTCAGGCAGTTCCGTCACCTCCCAACCGGAGTTTTCGAGCAGTTGGCGGGGCTGGTCGTAGATGCCAGACCAGCGCCCGAGGTGGCAGGAGTCGTGATAGGTCATGGCCCTGGCCGGGGTTTCTGCGTTGGCGTTCGGGCGGGGCGAAAGAATCTGGGTCATATGATAGGCGTCCAGGCCGTAGTCGTATTTGAGGGTGTGGTAACAGCCCGGGCAGTTGGTGATGATTTTGCGCACGCTGAAACGGTTGAACACGGCCAGGTTCTTTTGCTTCAAGTCCTCGAAATCTGCCAGGTACCCGGCGCGTTTGACCGGGCTGCCGCAGCACAGGGTTTCACCCGGCAGGACGATAAAATCCACCCCGGCGCGGCGCAGCAGCGTTTCGTAGCGCGCGCCCACCTCGGGCAGCGCGTATTGGGTTACGCAGCCGGGGTAGTACAGGGTGTTACTCCCGGATAGTTTTTCCAAAAAGCGTTTGAACATGCCTGTTACTCCGGCTTCTGGATGATGACGTGAAATTCAACCGACACTTCGGGGTTTTCAGGATCGTTGCTGCGCAGGTAAATCAGGCGGGTGATGTCGCCGTACAGGTTGTCCTCGGTCGGGTCGAGTGTGACCGTCAGGACAGACGACTGGCCGGGAGCGATTTTGTCCTGGGCGATGCTGGCTTTGGTGCAATCGCAGGAGGTGCTGATTTTCTCGATTTGAAGCTCGCTCTCGCCATCGTTGCGCACCGTATAAACCAGTTCGATTTTTTGCTGTGGCAGTTCGCCAAGTTCTTGCGCGGCAGGTTCAACTGCGATACGCGGCTCTTTCTTGGCGCAGGCCGTCAGCGCAAACAGCGCCGCGCAGATCAGGATGAGTAGAAAAATCGGTTTTGAGAAGCGCATGGGTTTGGTTTCCTTTCCGAAGGGGTTGGTTATTCACCACTTTCTGTTGGGTACTCCGCTTCTCGCCAGGCGCGGAAGCCGCCCAGGATGGGGGTAACGTGGGTAAAACCGTTGTCGAGCAGGGTGCGCGCCGCACGGGCGCTGGATTCTTCGCTCGGTCAGGTGCAGTAAGTGACGATCCACTGACTTGGATCGAGTTCATTCAGGCGGGTTTCAAGCTCCGCCAGCGGGATGGACAACGCGCCAGGGATGTGGCTCTCTGCAAAGGCGCTGGCGTCGCGCACATCAACGAAAACGGCTTTGCCGCTGTCCAAAGCGGCTTTGCTGTCGGCCAGGCTGACGCGTGAGATTTCGGGGAAAGTTTCTTCTGCGGAATGCTGTGGTTCTGGCTCTGTTGTGGTTGCGACGGTCTGCGGCGATTGGAATAGGAACAGGGATGCAGCAAAGACCAGGAGTACCAATCCCACTGCTGCAAAAAACAATGGAACGCTGCTCTTTACTCTGTTTCTTTGAGTTTTATACGACATGGGTATCCTCTTTTTCAGAAATACAAATCAGCGGTGGGTCAGGGATAGTTTCAAACCACAAGTGCGCCAAAACGCCCTTGATCCAAGGGGGAATTAAAACCAGAAGCACCCTCCACGGGGCGTTCAGGGCCGATCTATTCAGTTATGCAAAAATGGGGGGGCGTTCGAAACGGAGGACGCTAAAAGCGTGCTCGAGGGGGGTGTAGAAAGGCAAGCTCGTGAATGAAACTGCTGACCGGTTGTCACTGGTAAGAGCGGGCAGCCAACCTGTGCAATGAGAGCAGGTATCTGTTTGCAATTCAGTAGCCTCGGAGGTAGGGCCTGTATTGCTACAACAACACCTTGCTGCCTGGGCCGGAAAGCAATCCACATCCAACAATGTATTCAGCGTAAGGCCAAAAACCAGCATGATTACCAACAAACCCAGGCAGAAGCGGGATTGGCTGAACCATTCGGAATGTGGCAGAAAAAACCGGAGCAAATTTTTCATCATCCAGCAGAATAACCTAAGATGAGCAAAGTGTCAATCTAATGAAAATCATGTATTTTGGTAAATTTCATAAATATTCTGGCATATACCCGGTTATTTTTCACGGATAATATTGGTTTCGATGGAAGAACAAGTGCAGGCGGTAACAATTTTATCCTGGCGCGTCAGGGCGCCTTTGTAAGGCGCTTCACCGTTCCGGGCGATCCAACCATCCATGTTGAAGGGCAAAGGCCCATCAGCCAGGATCCATTCTCCGTTGTATTTCCGCGCGATATGCGTGTGCGTACCCGTGGCAAAGCCGCCCTCACAAGAGGCATGTCCGATCCGGCTGTCTTTTTCCAATTCTTGGCCGGTGACCGCTTTGCCATCACTGCGGATATGGAGGAACATGATCACCCAGCCGGTTTGTTCATAACCATCGCCATCCAAATCCAGCATGACCACTCCAGGAGCGGTCCGCGCCACTACGCCAGCGGCAGGGGCCAATACCCAAGCCTCATTTTTTTCGCAACCAGATTTTATTGCGCCGGGCGCGAGATCGAGTGCTGCCAAAGCCCCTTGCTTTTCCCAGGCTGAATGCGGGCCGCTGATGAGAGCCCAGACCTTGCCGGGTTCGAAAGGCAGGCTTAATTCGGGTTGGGTTAGGCCGTATCCGATGATTGGCTCAAAAGCTGAGGCGCGTTCCAAGGTTGGACCAAACATACGCTCGTAGAGCGCCGGAAAGCCATGAGGGCCAATAGCTTGTTCCCATTCGATGCGAGTGTGAGTTCGCGAAAAATAATATTGGATGGCAGCAGTACCGGCATTTAGAAAGGGACTCAGCCGAATGCTGGTGCCGTCTGTGAAAGTGATCTCGTTTAAGTCCCCGGAACGCCAGCGGTAGTAACCTTCCGAAAGGGTGCCCGAGGCCCACATAAGCTGGCGAAAAAGTCCACGCCAGCGATAATCGATATTCCCGAGGGGGTACTCATCCTGCGACAGGTTGGTAGGCCGGTCCAACACCCAATTGCTTTCATACTCAATGAGAGCCAAAATGATGCGTGGGCTGAGGGAGTTTTCGAGGGCGATACGTTCCACTGCCTGAGCACCGGTTGTCCAACCACCGCTCAGCACATATTCCTTATAGTTGGAAAGAAACCCGCCCTGGCTATTGACATAATCTTCCGTATTGAAACCGATGCTGGATGGGCCAAAGACCACCTCGCTATCAGGGATGAATTGTTCCGCTGGACTGCGTGTCTCGCCCTCCAGCGATTTTGGCATAAGCAGGAGCGTATTAGGTGGGATAAGTTCATTCGGTGGCGGCAGAACCACTTCAGCAATGATCTTATCTGTTCCAATTGCGAAACGTTTTGCCAGGATATTGAGAGTATCCCCACCCTGACTCAGATACCGATCCATAGGACCACCCGTGTTAATCGGCGGAAGCGTTGCCGCAACTGCTGGGGGATTGGTGGGCCTGGCCGGAGAAGCCGGGGTGCCCGGTATGATTGCAAACTTTGTTTGATTGTTTGCCATGCCCAGGGTGGGCGAGCCCGGCAAAGGGATCGCTTTTAGTGGGGTGAGCGTGGGTGTAAGGCTTGGAATGGCAATGCGCAAAGGGGTTCGGCTGCCCTGGATCAGGGGGGTGGGGATGGTTTGAGCGCCCCACAACCCGACAGCGCCACCAGAACAGGATGTCAATAATGCGCTGATTACGATGATCTGGATAACGCAAAGTAGCTTGTTCATATAGACCTCTTGCAAAAGGCTGAGCCCATCTAAGGAACAGGTGTCAAAGTTGTCAGACGTTGTAGCGCAGCCCAACCTTGTTCAAACCCTGGATGATATTTAAGACTGCTCTGTAAGTCATCCACGGCCCCTTTGTGATCCCCTAAAGACTCTTTTGCAAGCGCCCGCCAGTAATAACTTTCCTCCAACACAGGTTCGCTCATGGTTTTCAAAGTCTCGGTGGACAGGTCAATCACATCCTGGTAACGACCGGTGGAATAATAAGCTTGGTACGGGCCAATTTGATACCACAGCATTCGCCAGGGGCGGGATTTTTGGGGGATGGATGGATATACTTCAAAAGCTTGGTCGAAGGCGTTGGCAGCTCCCACATAATCCTGTAAAGCCACCAGGCTGGAACCTCGATTGAACCAGGCAAAATACAAGTCACGCCCCGTGAGTGCTGAAATTTCATTTTCAGCCTTTTGCGCGACAAATTCTCTGTTATTGGCTGCATCCATTCGGGAACCAAGCAGAGCCGCCAGATCCGACTCGCGTTCCGTTGGGAATACTACCAGGTAGGCGAAGTTGAAAGCACGCCAATAAGATTCCATTGTCTCGTAGGGAACTTTCAGGTCAGGTCCCAGATAGGAATCTTGCGCCAGAAAGCCCTTTGTGGCATTGTCATAACCTGTAATTAGTTCGTAGTGGCCCATCCAGCCATCAAATTTTGGACTTTCAAAGCCTTTTTCGATGATGACGGGATACCCACCGGCGACAAGGCGTTTCAATAGATTTATATCTCCTCCCAGGCGAATAATCACGCTAAAATTCGTCTGCTTCTCGACAAAATCCGCCATCTCATCCGGCATTACATTCTTATCCCGCGCATTGGGTTTGACGCTGGTGGCGATATCATATTGATCTCCTTGCCAACCCCAAAAGGAAAGCGCCGTTGCAAGTGTGGCCGGACCGCAGTTATTCCAGCCCTGATATTCATGGCGAAAACCGGAAAGTCGCACTTTTCCGGGAATGGCCGTTGGTACAAGTGTCTGGATGGTGGGGATTGGTGTGTTCACAGGCAATGGATTGCCTGATTTTGGCATTGCTGTAGCGGCAGGTGTTCCAAGCGGGATCGGGGTCGCTTTCGATCGGGATTCATTTTCCGTATCCTGTCCCGCTGGGATAAAGATTACTTGTTCGGGTGGCGAAATCGCATACTTTATTTTCGCGTTTAATTCATCGAGACGCCATTCCAGACGGCTTCTAACCGGTGGTAAGTTGTAGATGCCAATCCCCAACCCCGTCAGGATCAGTAACCATAATCCGTACTTGCGCAAATCATTTTTCATACTCTTCCCTGAGACTCACTGTTATCTATCTTCTGAATATGGTAGCCTGAGTGAGATTATTTTTTGCGGTATTATTTTTCGCTACAAAAAACACGGCGAACGCAACCAGCAAAAGACTGCTTACGACCAAGATGAGAATGGAAAAAATTTGTAGTTTTTGTTTGTTCATGCTCACTCCAAAATCCAGGAAAAGATAAACTTTCCGCAATGCGCTATGGTGGGCGACAGCGGAGAAACGCCGGTATTCAGGCGATAACGTACATTTAGTTAGAACAGGATCGGGGGATGGGAGATTTGAACCGCGTGTTCCTGCCGCGGTAGACCGGCAGGAGCGTTTGCGTTGAGTGGTTCTTCGTTAGCCACCAGATTGGGAGAACCGCTTGTCACGTATGCCCCGGTTTGCAACTGGCAGCCCAGGCAGGCGTCCAACCCGGCCCCACCAGTTTGGTTTTCAGAACAGGCGTCGAAAGAGACGGCGGACAAGTCGTGTCCCGCCAGCCCAAGCAGCAGCAAACTGAGGGTCAAGATTATGAAAAATCGTCGAGGTGTGTTCATGGATTCCAAAACGGGACTGCCGTCTGTGAAACGATTATATATTGGACGGCAATTCCGAAAATGAATTTTTGCTTAAGGTTCCCTCACCGGCACTTCGATGACAATGCTCCCGGCTTCTTTAAAATTCAAGGTCAGGGAAAAGGTATCGCCAGTTTTTAAATCCTGCTTCAAGTTCATGAGCATCACATGCAGCCCTCCGGGTTTGAATTCGACCTTATCCCCAAATGGGATGGCAACCGCATCCTGCATCTGCATGGACATGACGCCGTTGGCATCCATCATGCTCATATGGGCTTCGGCGGTTTCGGCAACGTCGGTGGAGACGCTCAGCAGGGAATCGTTGGAGCTTGTGCCATTTTCGATAACAAAATAAGCGGCGCTGTTTTCTCCTTGCGGCATGGCGCGCGCCCAGGGGTCACGAATGGTTAATTTTCCCGCTGAACTGCCACAGGCGCTGACCAGCAGGGGGATCAGCAAAAGTATGGATATTAATTTCGTATATTTCATTTTCATCTCCTGTTGATTTTATTTCGATTGCGCTTGTTTCAAGAGTTGGATCAGGTCATCGGTCATATCCGCTGCGTTGGTGCCGTACGGAAAAGTCATCAGCAGGTTTCCATTCTGGTCGATGACGTATACGCTGGCTGTATGACTTACCAGATAACCAACCTGGCTCCCTGAATTTTGTTTTTCAACAAATACGCCTAATTCCTTCCAAATTGGCTGAAGGTCTGCCAGGCTGCCGCTAACCCCGATGAATTCAGGGTTAAACAGCGCCGCATATGCCGCGACTTTTTCAGGCGTATCGCGTTCAGGGTCGGCGGTAACCATCACGAACCTGACCTTTTGCGCACGATTGCCCAATTTTTCGTAAACCTGTTTGAAGGTTGCCAGCGTGGTTGGACAGACATCCGGGCAGTTGGTGTACCCGAAAAAGAGTAAGACAATTTTCCCTTTTTCGCCGCTGAGACGAAACGACTCGCCGTTGGCGGTTTGAAGCGTAAAATCAGTGACGGGAAGCGCTGGAGCGATAACGGCGCCATGAAATTCGTAGGGTCTTGTCAGGACAAAACCTGCCACCAGCGCCAGCACAAGGGTTATCGTCAAAATATAGGGTAGGGAGTGAGGAAGTTTTCTGGTCATGATATTCTCTTTCGCTTGAGCAATGCTCGCAATCCAACCCAACCGAGTCCAAATGCCGGGATGGAAATTAGCGGCAGGAGATACGGATGACCTTCACGCGCCAACACGAGGCCCGTTGTGAGGGCAAGCGCCCCCACCGTCAACATCAGGATTGCCAGTCGTGTCCCAGCGTGGAAATGATCAAAACCAAATATCACAAGCGATGCAATCGTTACACCAGACAGGATTGTTGCGATAACATCAATCCTGTCTGGGAGAACGCCGGGCGCGAGACCCAATAAATACAGACTCAAGCCTGCCAGTAAAACAAACCAATGCCATTTCATACGTTTTTTCATCCAATCACGCTCTTATTAATCGGTTGTCATTATCGAAACAACAGGCGACCCCATAAGATGATGGAGACTCCGACCAACGCAAACGCCGCGCCGATGATATCGAAGCGGTCAGGTCGCCAGCCATCGAAGATCATACCCCAGAGAATCGAAAGTATGACAAAGATTCCGCCGTACGCCGCATAGACGCGACCGAAGGCTGGTTCAGTTTGCAGGGTGGGAATCACCCCGTAGAGAACGAGCACAACGCCGCCAACGATCCCAACCCACAGCGCTTTGCTTTCCCGAAGCCATTGCCAGACGAGATAGCCGCCCCCGATTTCTGCAAGCCCAGCCAGTAAGAACAAGAGGAGCGATCTCGAAATCGTGATAAAAGAAACATCCATTACCTTTTCCTTTCAAGACTGTAGCGCAGAACAAAATTCGCATTTGCCACCAATGGAATATACCGCAGCAGGTTGAATACTCCCAAGCGCGGCTCACGCTGGTCGAAGTAGCCCCACCTGTCCTGCAGGCGCAATCCCCACGCTTCAAGCAGATGGGGATCGTCCACCGCCCAATTGACGCGCGCGCCGGTTTCTCTTAAGACAGAGCTGGTGCGGTTGCTGATGTTTGCAAAGAACGACGAGAGCGAGTCAAAGACCAGTTCCGCGCCGGGGAAACGCGCCGCGAGAGCCGTGATGACCGCTTTTACTTCCGTTTCGGTGAAATAGCAGAACACACCCTCCGCCAGAAAGATGACCGGCTTATTCATTTGCGCCGCCGCATCCAGCCAGGTCAGGTCGAACATGGAACGGGCAAGGGTCTGGCGGCGTTCGGTATCCGGCAGAAAGCCGCGGCTCAATTCGATGACTTCGGGCAAATCCAACCCCAGCCAGGTCATCTGGCCGTTGTCGAGGCGGTCGAAGCGCGTGTCCAGCCCACAGCCGACATCCACCACCAAGCCGCCTGGATTGCGCTCCAAAAAGGAACGCGCAAAGCGGTCGAATTGCCGCGCGCGCATGGCGGTAAAGAACTGATCGTGGCTGCTCATTCCCAAAACCAGATTGCGGCTGCTACTAAACGTATTGAACAATTCCACAGCCCGCGGGTCATGCAGGATGGCATCCGGGCGGAGGCTTTCAAGGGCGCGGCACGTCAGCGGCACGAACAATGTGCGGGCAACACCTTGTAGTTCGGGAAGGGTCATTTTTCATCTCGCTTTCTTAGACGCGGAAAGAGCATCGGCACGCGGCGGCAGTACGCCTGCCACTGTTCGCCAAATTCGGCAGACAGGGCTTGCTCCTCGCGGCGCGCGCGCCGGAGGACGAACGGCGCAAAGACGGCA
The DNA here is from genome assembly GCA_021796315.1 of Chloroflexota bacterium. Next base: position 16,571 of record JAJYOH010000001.1, on the reverse strand, counting down.
AATAGAACTGTTGTCCAAGTCTGGTAAATCAATAGACTGCCAAACGCCGCGGAAATCAAGCCCAGATACATCGGGTGGCGGACGATCGCAAACGGTCCGCGCGTGACCAACTGATGATCGGCGTACAATTGCGCGCCAAAACCGGTCGAGACGAAGTACATGTTTCCGAGCGCCAGCCGTCCCCACAGGACGAAGGCCACGCCGGGAAAATAGAGGAGCGCGCCGGCAATGAGAACCAGCGCATGGATTTTCGGGACGATAGCCAGCGGCAGGGGTTTCCAGAAGATCACCGAAACGGCGAGGAAGAGCAATGTCGTCAGCGCGTAAAAAGCCGCGGAACGCGGCCAGCCAGCAGCAGGCCCAACCGTTCTCCCGATGGGGCGCTGTGTTCCACGCCAGATGCCATAGAGAACGACTCCTAATGTTGTATATGCCATTAGCCCGCCAAACCAGCGAAGCAACGTTTCGATCATCGCCAGGACCATTTCAGTGGATTCTTTTTCATCATTCTGTGTTTCTGAGTTAACTCAATAGCTCCAACAACAGGATTGTCAGGAAACCAACAAAGAATGATGCGGTCAGCAGTGGGTTTTCATTGACCTCATGCGCTTTGGTCAACAATTCCTCGGTAACAAGGAATAATAACGCTGCCGCGCCAAATGCAAGCACACCCACAAGCAATCCACCGGTTAGAAAGTGCAATAGTACGCCGCCAAGGCACGCACTTAAGACAAACAGGAAAGCCAGCCCGACGATGGCTAACACAACCCGTTTGTGGGCCTTGCTTCCTTGCGTCATTTCTAGCGCCGATGCAAACCCAAGCGATACCAGTTCAAATGTGAGGGCAAGAGTCAGCAGGATGCCCTGTTTTGCTCCGGCGGCAAAGCCGATGCCGAGGATCAATCCGTCGATGGAAATATCCACCGCGGTTGCAAACAACAGGCCGCCCGATGCCTTTGATGCTTTCTCCTTTGTTTCGGTCATTGCCCGGATCACAAGCATGGCAGCCGCGCCAATCGCAAAACCAATCCCGGTTGCCAGCGCTGATCTTTCATGCAAGAGATCGGGCAAAAGTTCAATAGCGACGACAGCAAACACGATTCCACCCGCAAAGTGCATGATGGCGCTTCGCAGGTTCAACCCGGGTGCGCGCCAGATTGCCAGCATGCCCGCCAGGATCATTGCAAGCGCAGGGGCAAATGCGTAAAGGATGAATTGTGCGTTCAGGTTCATTTTAGTGAACCCGCTTCGCGCTGGAATTCCAATCTTGCAATCCCGGCGCGTCAGTATATCGAATTTCCTTGGTCATTTCTCTCTCGCTTTTAGTAAAACTTGGGCAAGCCGGAGAATTCAGGCTATCCGGGCGGTAAATAACCCCAGGGGTTGACGTGGCTACCGCCCGAACGAATTTCAAAGTGCAGATGTGCGCCGAATGAGTTGCCGGTATTGCCCGCTGCTCCAATCGACTGACCACCAAACACAACGCTACATTTACTGACGTTACGCACGCTCAAGTGGGCGTACACAGTCACAAAACCATTGCCATGATTGATCTGGATGACATTCCCAAAACCAGAATTCCAGCCGTCCTGTGACATGGTGACCACGCCACTATCTGCCGCAAAGACGGCGTCTCCTTCACGGGCGGTGAGATCAAGCGCCGGATGCCCTCCCGAATAATCGTTTCCAGAAAGAAAATGATTACCAGAAGGCCAGGCAAAGAAGCCACGGCTGACAGCGCTGCTCGGACAACCGGAAGCAGTAGGATTGCCCGCCGTTTGAATTACTACCGCGCGCGATTCGCGTGTTCCACCGGGAACCATTACCCACTGGCCGGTCTTGATGGTTGGGTTGGTCAGATCGATTTTGTTGCCAGGCCAATTCAAGATATCATCGGGGTTGGCCGTATATTCAGACGCAATCTTTCCCAATGTATCCCCATCCTTCCATCGTATCAGGATACCATCGGTTGAGGGAACATTTAATTCCTGCCCTGGGCGCAAACCATGTGGATCATCCTCCAATACATCGTAATTGGCAAACAAAAGCGTATCTGGTTTGATACTGAACTCCCTGGAAATCGCACTGATCGAATCTCCTCGCTGAACCGTATACGTAACCGGATCATAGCGCGGGCGTTCCGGGATGATCGTCTTCAGCGTCAATTTGCGCTCAATCGCAGGCAATTGAAGCCAGGATGTATTGGCTGCGACAGGCGTTTGCGAATCGCCAGGCACTGCCGTCACAGCGGGGGCAACCGTAGTGACAGGCGGGTTCTGCGTGCGTGTGTAAGCAAAACCAAGCAAGCCAACTACGATCGTGGCAGTCACCCCCCAACTTACAAGATCGAACATGCGGGAATTAATTATTTTTCTCATAGGGATAGAATATGGCCGGGGACCTTGTGTCGCGGGGCTGGGCAGGCCTGCCCGGCCCCTCTAAGAATACTCAGATCAGAATTAATCATAGTTAAAGTTGCTTGCTACGAGGCGGCGCCAGCGGCTTTGCCGGTAGCGATAAAAAATACTCGCAAAAAGCCAGACGCCAAAAGTCAACAGACCAGCCTTAATGTCAACCGTATCGGTGTAATGTGTGAAACCATCCGAGGTGGGGCGCAAGGTGATGAGATGTCGCCAGCGCGTGATCTTATCGCCATGCCCGTCATCCAGAAGTTCATATCCCTGCGGCACCACCGTGCGCCGGATCACAATCCACTGTTTGCCAATGGAGAAAAAACCAAACAGTTTCATACGCACCCAATAGCGTTCATCACTCCATTTTTCCGGGAAGGTAACAGGAGAGATTGGATCAAAAACAACCAGCGGCCGGGTGATGTAACGCAGGAGCCTGGAGGTCTGGACTTCCTGCCAGACTCGCTCCGGGGCGCAAGGCAGCAGTGTGGAAATTTTCACTTGCATGACTTACACTCCGGGTGATTTGTATCCGAGTAATCGCAACGCATTTGCCACTACGACCAACGTACTGCCTTCATGGAAGAAAATAGCGATGCCGATGCTGACGATACCGGTCAACGATGTGATGACTAGAAAGGCGATCACGCCGAGCGAGATGACCAGGTTTTGCATGATGATCGCGCGGGTGGCGCGCCCCAGGCCAACTGCAAAGGGCAGTTTAGACAGGTCATCGCCCATCAGGGCCACATCTGCGGTTTCGAGAGCGACATCGGTTCCCGCGCCACCCATCGCAATCCCCACTGTCGCATTTGCCAGCGCAGGTGCGTCGTTCACGCCGTCGCCGATCATGGCGACCTGACCATATTGCTGAACCAGTTCACGAATGACCGTCAGTTTGTCCTCGGGCAGCAGATCGGCGCGGAAGTCGGTTAAGCCAATTTCTTTGGCAATCGCGGAGGCCGAGCGCGTGTTGTCGCCGGTCAGCATGATGATATGGGCCACGCCAGTTTGTTTGAGGGCTTTCATCGTCGGGGCGGCTTCGCGGCGCAGAGTGTCAGCCAGCGCAATCAGGCCGATGACGGTTTGGTTTTCGGCAATCCACATCAAGGATTTGCCCGTCTGTTGGAACACTTGGGCTTCTTGAAGCATATCAGCGGAAAGAGTCACGCCTGAGGCGTCCATCAATTTCTGGTTACCGATCCAAAAGGTTTTGCCCTGAAAGACGGCGCGCAAACCGTGCCCTGTCAGCGATTCCACGGTTTCCATAGCGGAAGCCGGCGCACCCTGGGTCTGCGCCGCGCGGACAATGGCCTGGGCAAGGGGATGCGCGGAACGCGATTCCGCCCCCGCTGTGAGGGACAACAAATCCACTTCTTTCCACCCGGAGTCCGGAAAAACGACAATGTCGGTTAATTCAGGTTTGCCATGCGTGACTGTGCCGGTTTTATCGAAGGCAATGGCCTTGAGACGACCGAGATTTTCGAGATGCGCGCCGCCCTTGACCAGCACGCCGTTGCGGGCAGCCTGGGCCACACCTGCGAGAATGGTAGCCGGTGTGCCCAATGCCAGGGCGCAGGGGGAAGCAGCGACGAGCAGGGTCATGGCGCGCAGGAAAGATTCCCGGAAGGGAAAACCGAACAGCGGCGGAACAATGATGACCAGCGCAGTGAGAATCAAGACACCGGGAACAAAGATGCGCTCGAACTTTTCCACCGTCTGCTGGGTGGGCGATTTCTGCCCCTGGGCTTCCTCGACCATTTTCATAACGCGCGCCAGGGTGGAATCTTTGGCAAGCCGGGTGACTTTGACTTCCAAAGCCCCTTCGCCATTGACCGTACTGGCAAAGACCGGGTCACCGGGGGCCTTATCCACCGGCAGGGACTCGCCGGTGACGGAGGCCTGGTCTATACCGGAATTCCCAGACAGGATGACGCCATCCACCGGGATACGCACGCCGGGGCGGACGATGACCAGGTCATCGAGTTGGAGTAACTCAACGGAGACTTCCTGCTCTTTCCCGTTGCGGCGAACAAACGCGGTTTTGGGAGCCAGATCGGCCAGGGCGCGCACGGCGGCGCGGGCGCGGTCGAGGGCGCGTTCCTCCAGGGCATGGCCGAGGCTGAACAGGAACAGTAACAGCGCGCCTTCGGCAAATTCGCCCAGGAAGGCCGCGCCGATGGCCGCCATGACCATCAGCAGGTCAGTGTCGAAGTGTCTTTCCCTGATGGCGTGCCAGGCGTGTTGGGAAATATCCCAGCCGCCAAAGATGTAAGCCGTTATATAGAGAGCGGTCGCAGCCAGTGCGGGCAAACCAAAAAAGGTTTCCCCGAGCCAGCCAACCAGCACAAGCAGGCCCGCCATCAAGCTGAAAAGAACCTCGCGGTTTTCCTTGTACCAACTGCGCAAGCCCTCCACCGGGATTTCATAGCCCAATGAGCGGACGCGCTTCTCGATGGCGGGGCGGTCGATCTTTTGTTTATCATATTCCACGAGCAGCTTTGAGGCTGCGTAATTGACATTCACAGCCAACACACCTTCCATGCGCCCCAGGCTGTGTTCGATGACCGTGACACAGTCCGAGCAGTCCATGCCTTCGAGGGGCGTGGAAAGGTGGTGGTAACGATTGGCAATCCCAGCCCCGGCGCGTTCTGCCATACGGCGCACCTGGTCGATGTTGAGCTGGTTGGGATCGTAGTGCATGCACAGGGCCACGGGCATTTTCTCACGTTCAAGATGAGCGCGCAGGATGCCTTTTTGGTTTTGAAACGAACTTTCCAGACGGGTTAAGCATTCATCCTTTTCATCCTCCACTCCGGGCAGCAGAAGGGGGATTTCAAGTTCAATAGTTTTTTCCATACAATCAGTCCTTTTGAGATAAATCATGGGTAATAATGGCAATACGAAACAGGCGCAAACCATTGGATGGGTTCGCGGAAAATAGGACAACGCGGCCAGCGCGTTGACGGCTAAACTGTGGGAGGATGGGGGATTTTTGTGGTCATGCACAGAGCGCGAGCAGCGCCCTGGCTGAGAATGGGCAAATCACGCGGCTTGATCGCGTCAGAGGCCGGGAAGACCGGCGCGAGGCAGCCCACATGAAAAGCACAAGTGGCTTCGGAGACGGCCTGATGAATGCCAGCGGCAGGCGCGAGGAGATGTCCGGCAAGGCCAAACACGACCAAAACCAATAAGATTGCCAGGATAAGTCGCTGGAGCATGTACATCCTGTTATCCATGTAGCACATGGTCAAAACCGCGCTGGAACAGTTCCCTGACATGCTCATCATCCAGACAAATGAAAACGTTGCGTCCCTGTTTGCGGGTGCGGATGATGCGCTTATCACGCAGCCCGCGCAGTTGATGGGAGACGGCGGATTTGGTCAGGCCAAGCCGTTCCACCAGATCGCCGACGCCCACTTCCCCTTCGAGCAAGGCCGCGATGATCAGAATGCGGGTGGGGTCGCTCAACGCGGCGAACAGGCTGGCAAGGTCAAAGGCATTTTCGGAAGTGACAGTGGTCTGGGTCATGCTGCTATCCGTTCGAGCCATTAGTAGACAAACGGCAGGTATCGCTTGGTGCGGTTTTTGTAGTCACAATACAGTTCACCGTGGGTTGATAACAAATAATCTTCCTCACAGCGGACCTGGATTTCCAGGAATAGTATGAACAGGATGTTCAATAGAAAAATTGTCCAGCTTGGCCAAATTAGCCAGACACCAATATTCAGGAGAAAGAGGCCAAGGTAAGTTGGATTGCGGATCAGGCCATACAACCCGGTGGTGATCAATTGTGTCTTTACTTTCTCATCAATGCCGACCCGCCAGGATGCGCCCATCTTGAGTTGCGCATACAGGCAGAATGACAAGCCAATCAGTCCAAGCACAAAGCCCAACACATCAAACGATAACACTGAAAGAGTCTCATAACGGCTAAACATGGAACCCAACTGAAAATTGGTAGTGTGGATCAGGATAACAATGGCAGCATAGGCCGTCAGGGCATTCGAAAAAGCCCCCATATATTGCTGGATATTGGAAGTGGATTTTTGCATCACCTGCGGGTCGATACCCGTCAGGCTTTTTTGCCGAGATTGTTTGATTTTCCAGAGCAGCAGATACAAAAGAAACAACGCAATCACAAACATTGCTTCCAGCATGGATAGTTCTCCTTTGATTATAGTTGAATGATTGCTCAACTATTTGTATTTGTTATTTTACATTGACCTGGCGAAATCGTCAAGGAATATCACAAAAAAATAATAAAAAAGGAGAACCCGAAGGGTTCTCCTTTTTTCCTTACAAGCTGATTACTTTGCCTGCTTTTTGCATGGATTCAATAATATCTGGCATCCCACCAATAATTCCCACTTCCACCTGATCGGTCAGATGGAAATAGTCCAGACAGGTTTTGCATAACACCAGTTCAACCCCTTTAGCTTCCAGCGTTCGTAACTGCTCAAGCACCGGCGACCCCTTGCAGGTCAATTTCACCCCGTCTGTATAAAAAAGGAGCTTCGCTGGCAATTGCCCGGATTGCTCCAAGAGGCTAAGGAATTTCATGGCCAGACCTTGTTGCAAGTCATTCGGGGCCTGTCCCAGGCCATTACGCGTAAAAAGAAGTACGGTTTGTGAGTCCATATGATTTTTCCTTATTGAGCCAGATCATCTCTAATTAAAAGCTCAATCACATCGGCAGTCACTTCGCCTGTAATCGTGATGCATTGTTCCAAATGTTCGGGCGAGCCAAATTCAAATTTACGGATCAAGGCCCGGCAACAGACACACTTGCGGCGAGCCTTGAACCGATCGTGCAATTCTTTTGAGGCGGCAAACATACCAGGCGTTTCAGTCGCCGGCGTGGAGCGCCCGTATTTTATTCCCAAAGCCATCACTCCGCCTGTGACTGCCCCACAGACGCAGCCGGCCAGACCCATTCCAACCGGGAAACCGGATGCCAAACGCACCATTTCATCCGGCACGGGATGATCCAGGTATTCATTGGCAACCAGAAAGACGGCCTCAGAACACAGGAATTGACCCGTCCGGTACAGGTCTTCTGCTTTGAGCCTGGCCTTTTCTATTGCCTCTAATTCTATTGGTTGTAGTTTTGCCTTATCCATCTTGAGTCCTTTCTCCTTTAGATCGTTTTGTTGCGACTGTTTTTTTAACCAGCGTTCATTGTCGGCGCAGCCGAGTAGAAAACAAAAGCCGCCACTCGCATGAGGGCGGTCTGGATCGTGGGGACGATCTGGAAAGGCTGAACGGAGACAGCAAAAACTGTATCAGGGTGCAACCCTACCACCACCTGGTGCGAGTAAGTTCAATCCAAGATGCCGACCGGCATCCGGTGAGAACGATCAGGTATAGTGATAGGTTAGGTACATGCTTACTCTCTCGAAATGAAATTCATGAACGGAAGCTCGCAAATTATAACCCCTAAGAGAAGGGGGGCCAATTCTTGCTGCGATGAAATTAATGGGTTACCTCTAATTTCCAGATATAGGATGTTGTTTCTGACGGCATTCAGCTATTGATTTGTTCAAATTATTCAAGATGTTTGGATCAACTTCACCCCGGAAGCTTCCAAATATTTCCGAATAGATGGAACAGAAATCTTTCCACCACTGCTCAACAGTTCACTATTGACCAACACCAGTGGTAATTGCACATCTTTTGGTATGGATGGGCAAGCCGGGTCGAACAGATCAAAATATTGCACCTGCACGGCCTCCCCAAAGCGCTGACGCAAATGTCCGCCTGCCCAGACTGCGATTTCGCGCCAGGTATCCTTAATGCCTTCCTTGCAGGCAATTGGCGCGCCGATGATTTGCACGATGATAGGTGCGCTCATCCACAGCACCCCGATCCAGTATTGGGGCCGCAACAACCTGATCCGGAAGTCTCCTTGCCACCATGCAACATCAAGACGGGGGTTAACAACTGGCGCACTTCCAGGCTGCCACACTTCGGACAGGCCGATTTCAATCCGGCTTCTTTTTCCTGGATGGTAGCGCGAACTTCAAAGGTTTCACCGCAATCTTTGCATCGATAATCGTAGAAAGGCATTCCAAAACTCCTGGCTAACAAGTAGACTGTTTCGCCAATGCGGCAAAATCCATGCCCAGCAATTGGCTGATTTCCTGATTGATCTCGCGCAGAAAGCCAACTGCATCCTGCTGAGATTGGGCATAATCCATAATGGTCTCATTTACCTGCACTTGCGCCTGAACATCGCGTAGTTCATCGATATCCTTCTGAGTCACGCTGTTGCTGCTTTGTTTGCGACGTAACTCATTTTGAAGCGTAGAAAGACGATCCAGCAGGGCACTTGCTTGCGAGTCCGCTTTCATCTTTGCCAGGGATTGGTGATAAGTCAAAAATGCTTCGGAAGCGAGAAGGTTCTGAATCAGGCTGTCTGTCGCTTGATACAATTCCGGGGGAAAATTAACAGTTGTATTCATCGGTTCACCCGCAACAGGAAGCGCCGCAGGATGCGGCATAGTTCAGGCCGACAGATTCGGAAATCATCCCGGCGGCTTGTTGGCAAATTGTGGTCAGTTCGGCTTCGGCCTGGGCATAGGCCTGAACTGTGGGGCGCGTCACATAGTCATTCTTGAGTCGCTCCAACTCGGCTTGTTCGGCTTCACTAGCGGCATTCAACATCATTACGGCGCGCAATGATTTGGCCTTGGCCTGGTATGCAGACAGAGTCTTAAGTGCCTCAGCATCCTTGTTCAAGGCTTCGTAGGCTTGTTCAAATGCCTTGAACTGCGGCGTTTCAGCCAGCGCGGCAGCAAAATTGCGCGCTGCGGTGCGCACCACTGATGGCTTGGAAGCTACATCAATATCGTTCATTTCAATCTCAGTCATTACAACTCCTTTTGTAGTTGTGGGCGCATCACCAACTAGATGGCAGCTTTGGTGTGCTCTATTTACCAAAATCAGGTTGGAGCGCCACGACTTCCTCACCATAAGCCAGCACTCCCATTTCTGCCAGCATCTCCAACCCCTTTACTTCCTGCGGCAGGAGCGGGATTTCCAACACGGGCGTGTTAAAACGCTTACGAATTTCAGCCAGGTACTTTACCTGCATGGAGCGTCGCGCCCGCGCAAAAGGTGTCACCTGCTCGGGCGGGATGACGAGATTCGCCACCACCAACCCCGGCTTGATACCGACCGTTGCCAGTTCCTGCGCCGCGCGCCAGGCTTCCAAAATCGGAGTTGACTCGGGGTACATCACAAACGCGAAGGTGCTCTGCGCCGGGTCGCGCATCATCTCAATGACCTGCCCGAAGCGTTGCTTGGCAACATCGTCAGCCGCATTACCTTCCACCGAGGCGAACACCTTTACATCGATTTGCTGGCTCCAATCCATCGGTAGTTCCAACAGGCGCATGGTGTGGCCGGTTGGGGCGGTATCGAAGACCACCGCATCCCAATCTGCCTGCGAGGCATAATCAATGAACTGGTCGAAAGCCGCCATCTCCTCGGTGCAAGGCGAATCGAGTTCTTCTTCCATCACCTTGATGGCGCTTTCAGGGCGTCCGCGCTGGCGGGCATCGCTCAGGATGCGGGCTTTGTAGGTTTCGGCGGCGGCTTTCGGGTCAATTTTCACCGCCCATAAATCGGGTAATTTCTTCAGCTGCGCAGGCGTATCGCCCACCGGCACCCCGAGCACATCGCCCAGATGCGCCGCCGGGTCGGTCGTTAGCAACAGGGTCTTATGTCCCTGCTGTGCCAGCCAGACTGCCGTCAGGCACGAAGCGACCGTCTTGCCAACGCCACCTTTGCCCGCGAAAAAGATGGTACGGCGACGGCCAGTGGGCTGGATGCAAGCGCGGATTTCGTCAATGGAGGAAGTCACCGCGCTAACATTTTTTGTTCCGCTCGATTCGGACTCTGCTGGGGTTTGTTCTCCGTCAAAGAAAATTTTTCCTACCTGGCGCAGCCGTGCCGCGCCCTGAATCTCGCCCGAAAGCAGAGTCATGCGCTGGGTTGGATACGGCAGTTCAGCGCCGATTTGTTCCAGGTAGCGCGACTGCATCTCGGAGCGCGCGGAAAACAGGGGATTGACCTTTTCGCTGGCGGGAATGATGCCATTAACAATCAGACGGTGGGTGTGAATCCCCAGTTTACCCAATTCGCTGATGGCGCGCTTGGTCTCGCGGATGGCTATTGCTTCGGGGTGCAGGACAAAAGTAAAGGTTGAGAGCGTTTCATCGCGCAAAGCGGCCAGGGCGTGTTCGTATTTGTGTTTCGCATCCTGAATGGCCGCCGCAGGGCCGATGCAGGTCTGCCCGCTGCCTGCGGAGGCCGCGTCAATCGATTGGCTCCATTCTGCGGGCAACTCCAGCAAACGGATGGTGTGTCCGGTGGGGGCGGTATCGAAAATGATGACATCAAATTCGGGAACGGCGTTGCTATCTTCCACAATAAAATCGGTAAAGCGGTCGAAGGCGGCGACTTCTGCTGTGCATGGCCCGCTCATTTGCTCTTCCATCACCTGCACCATCTGGGCGGGGAAGGCCGCTCGCAGGGGCGACATGGCGCGGTCAATGTATTCCTGGGTGGCGGTATCAGGGTCAATCTCCATTGCGGACAAATTGGGCACGCCTGCAATGGGTGTAACCTGATGCCCAATTAACTGCTCGAAGACATCCGCCAAATTCGAGGCCGGGTCGGTGGTGACGATCAGGGTGCGTTTGCCTTCATCTGCAAAACGGACAGCATGCGTGCAGGCCATGCTGGTCTTGCCCACTCCACCTTTGCCGGAGAAGAAGATAAATTGGGTCACTGAGTTGCTCCATTCAATGCTGCGCGAATTTCATCGGCGTTCGGATAGGCTCCAACTTTGATAACCTTTCCTCGCACAACGACGATAGGCAGGGCCTCCATCTGTTTCTCACGCACCAATATCATAACTTCGGCATTGCTCAAATAGGCGTTGGGATTGCTGGTCATCTGATAGCGCTCCACGCGCAGGTTCTCGCGCTGGAGGGACATAATCATCTCATTTACATCCAAGAGAGTTTGGTCAAGAGTAGGCCCGCACAGCCCGGTGGGACAGCACATCGGCGGGTCGAAAAATTCAATATCCGCTGGGGCAATCGAAGTTGGCAGGGTATTGAGCAGGGGGATAAGGTCACTCATAGTATTTCAATCTCCATTGAATTAATTTGCTAAAAAAATTAACGTTCTTTTACTGCATCCGTACGAATGAATTCGCCTTGCGGCCCACAGGTAAGGCGGCGAGGCTTGATACGTTGGGGATCAAAGAATGTACCAAAAGTTGCGTTGAGTTCATTCAGGGCAGGTTGGTTGACCGAATAGTACATCCAACGGGCATCGATTGGGTCACGCTCCACATCTACCAGGCCAGCCCCGCGTAATTTGCTCAAGTGATGAGAAATCAGGTTTGGCGCCATTTGAAGTGCATCACCCAGTTCGCAATTGCATTGCACACCCTGGATGATCATTTCCAGGATAAGCAGCCGCTTTGGCTCTGCTAAAACTTTCAGGTAGTGGGCTAATCTCTCGAGATTCACCGGGGATGGCAGGATTTTATCAGGGATATAGTTCAACATATGTTGAATTATATCCCTGGGCACAAATTTCGACAAGGAACGATGTCATTAGAAGCAGGTGACTTCTATCAAGAGCTACAACTGCATTGTATCTAGCTCATTCGAATCTCTCCATGAACTCCAATGGCGAGCGAAATTTTAACAAGACCATAACAATCCATAATCTCCATTCAAGCTAAAATTGTAAAAAGAAACTGAGAGGAGTTTGTTATGCAGCGAGTTTTATTTCTTTGTACTGGTAATTCGGCCCGTAGCCAAATGGCAGAGGCCTTTCTCCGCGAATACGGCGGTGAAGAATTTGAAGCCTACAGCGCCGGGCTGGAACCAAAAGGGTTGAATCCCTTTACTGTGCAGGTGATGAAAGAAGTGGGAATCGATGTCTCCCACCAACGTTCAAAGGGAACTGGAGAATATTTGGGCAAAACATTATTCCAGTACCTGATCACGGTCTGTGATGACGCAGACAAGAACTGTCCCACAGTTTGGCCAGGCATTAGCAAAAGAGAACACTGGTCTTTTCAAGATCCTGCTGCCGTTGAAGGGACAGACGAGCAGAAACTTGCCAAGTTCCGTGAGGTGCGTGACCAGATCGAAACACGTATCAAATCCTGGGTTGCTAATCCGCAATAAAACTCTATCGGGAACCTTTTTCCTCGCAGGGATAGTCTTGACATCATAGCCTGGACGCATTATCATATCATTTATCGATGATATGATAATGCGTCCAGGAGCTTTTTATGTTTTTAACAGCTGACACAACCAATTTAAGCGTCAAAGCGCGTTTCTTTCGCGGGTTCAGCGATCCCACTAGGCTGAGAATTCTCGAAACCCTGCGTAACGGGGAACTGACCGTTGGCGCGATTGTAGAGCAAACCGGCTTTTCACAGTCCAACGTCTCCAATCATCTCGCTTGCCTGCGCGATTGCGGGTTGGTTGCAACAGAACAGCGGGGAAAGTTTGTTGAATATCGCCTGAACGACTCGCGGGTGGGCGAACTGCTCACCCTGGCTGAAGCGCTGCTCGCCGATGTGGCGCGCGGCGTCTATGAATGCACGCGTTATAACATCCCTCGCACAGAGAAATAGAAGAAGGCTTTGAATGAAACCGATTTATCGCGCGCTCGTCCCCCTGCTGATTGTCTTGTCGTTGGATTGGATGACCAAAACATGGGTTGAACAAATTTTAATCCCCTTTCAACCGGTGCCGCTTGCCGGACAATTCTTCCGCCTGACGCTTGGTTACAACACCGGTGTTGCATTCGGAATGTTCGCGAATGGCGGAGTTGGGCCACTGGTTGTCACTGGCCTCATTATTGTAGGCCTGGTGATCTGGCTGGTGAGCACACTCCACAGCGGTGAATTGCCGCATACAGCGGCCGCGCCCATCGGACTGATCCTTGGCGGGGCAATTGCCAATTTTGCCGATCGCTTACCGGATGGCCGCGTCACCGATTTCCTTGACGCTGGATTCGGTTCAACTCGTTTCCCAACATTCAATCTGGCAGATACCTTTATCGTTATAGGCGTGATTTTCATTCTGTGGCTCAGCCTTCCTATGAAGAAAGCCGTGGAGGATAAAAAATGAATTCACTTCTTGTCCCGGGTTTTGTTCTCGTTGCAATAATCGCTGTCAGTTTTTGGTGGCGCGACGCCAGCCGTCGCCGCTCGCTTCCCTGCCCGACATGGCTGGCAAGTATGCTGGATAGCCGCTGGTCAGATGCGTTACTTGGCACACAGGCGACTCTCGACCGCATCGGACTGCAGCCTGGTCAGCGCGTGTTGGAAATTGGTCCGGGGCCTGGACGACTGTTGATACCCGCCGCCAAGCGCGTACTCCCCGGCGGCGAAGTCATCGGGTTGGACATCCAACCGGGGATGATCGAGCGGCTCAAAGCACATGCGGCGCGAGCCGGCGTGTCGAATTTGACCACCTTCTTGGGCGATGCAACGCAACAGTACTTTCCTCCAAATAGTTTCGATGTGATTTTTTTCTGCACCGTTCTGGGCGAAATTCCAAATCGCGAGGCGGCATTGCGGCAATGCTACACGGCGCTCAAGCCCGGCGGTATACTTTCGATCACCGAAATCTTCCCCGACCCACACTACCAATCCCGCGCAACGGTACAACGGCTGGCTGAGTCGGCAGGATTTCGCCCGCAAGCGATGCACGGTCTCTGGTATTTTTTCACCGCAAATTTCGTGAAGGCGTAGATTCAAAATGCCAGACGAGATTCCATTCCGAATCGCCTTCCTGCTCTCCATTGTCGCTTTCCTTGCGATAAGAGTGTATTACCATTTGAAGATGGGTACACTCCGTGAAGCGGTGGCTTCTTCACATGATAGCAAGAGGGTGAGAATGTTCCGCCCGGTCTTGGGGGTTCTCGTGTTTGGGCTGCTCATCGTGCTGATTGAGTCTAACTGGACAAGGTGGTCTGCTCTTGCTCTACCCGGATGGGTGCGTTGGGGCGGAGTAGGACTCGTAAGCGCGGCTCTGGCTTTGTTGATATGGGTGTATCAGAGTTTGGGCGCCAATTTCAGCCCAACGCTCGAGATTCGAAAACAGCACAAGCTCATCACTACTGGTCCCTATCGATGGGTTCGGCATCCCATGTACTCGGCGATGTTTCTTTGGGCGGTCGGCCTCTTTCTGATTACCGTAAACTGGATTACGGTAATCGCCCCTGTAGGATTTGCGCTGTTTTTCATGCTTCGTGTGCCCGACGAAGAAAAGATGATGATTGAAACGTTCGGAGATGAGTACCGAGATTATATGAGGCGTACAGGGCGTTTCCTGCCGCGTTAGGTTTTCACCCACGAAGTCTGCCTGACGTGTGGCGCATCTCACCACGAGCTTTGTCGCGATGAAAACCCGAAAACGAATGAAAGGAGGAACCATGAATGAGAATATCTTTTGGGTATGGCGCGACGTTCGCAGAGCCAGAAAACAAGGACTGGATGCGATTAAGCAACGCCAGCACGAACGACTCGCTGACATTGTCTCTTTCGCACGTGTCAACTCGCCCTACTATCGCGAGCTTTATCAAGGCTTACCGGAACGGGTCATAGACCCCACCTTGCTCCCAGTCACCAACAAGAAGAAACTGATGGCGCGTTTCGATGACTGGTCCACCGACCGCCAAATCACAATCGAAAAAGTGCGCCCGTATATCGAAAATCCCGACCTGTTCGGCAAGGAGTTCCTGGGCAAATATCTGGTGATCACGACCTCCGGCACGACCGGCACTCATGGACTCTTTCTGGTTGACAGGCGCAGCCTCTCCGTGATCGGTCCGCTCTTCTTAAGCATGATAAGCGATTGGCTCAATCCACATGATGTCCGCAGTTTCATAAGAAGCGGCGGGCGTATCGGACTGGTGCTTGCCAGCGGCACGCCCACGGCCACCGGCGTCAGTATCACCCACTTCGCTTCGCGGCTTGGAAAATCGCTGCGGGCGCTATCGGTGCGCGCGCCCCTGCCTGAACTTGTAGCCGGACTCAACAAGTTTCAACCAGCCTTCGTGATCAGCTACGGAACCGTAATGAAATTACTCGCCAGCGAACAGGAAGAGGGCCGTTTGCGCATCAAGCCAGTGATGGCATTGGTCACCGCTGAGGGCCTCGCGCTGGATGAGTATGACCACATTGCCGAGGTGTTCAACACGAAAGTGGGCAACCTCTACGCATCCTCTGAGTGTCCCTTCATGAGTTATTGCTGTGAGCAGAAGTGGCTGCACGTCAACGCGGATTGGGTCGTACTCGAACCAGTGGATGCTGATTATCAGCCAACTCCGCCGGGTGAGCAATCGCACACTGTCCTCATCAGCAATCTTGCCAACCGTGTCCAGCCGTTCCTGCGTTACGATCTTGGCGACAGCGTCTTACAGCGACCTGATCCCTGCCCGTGCGGGAACCCGCTTCCCGCCATCCGCGTGCAGGGTCGCGCCGCCGATATGCTCACCTTCCCAACAGATCATGGCGAGCAAATCACCCTTCCGCCGCTGCTGTTTGGCACCTCTGTTTATCATATTCCAGGGATCGAACAGTTTCAGATCGTGCAGAACGCGCCGACAAATCTGCGTGTACGCCTGCGCCTGGAGGCTGGCGCTGATCCAGAGTGTGTGTGGCAATCAGTGCATAACAATGTGACCCGACTTCTCAGCGACCACAAGCTTACCCATGTCAGACTTGAACGCGCTGAAGAACCGCCGGAGCAGTCCGCTGGCGGCAAGTACCGCGAAGTCATCCCACTGATGTGAGGAGTTCAAGGAATGAAAAGCAAACAGCTCTACCAAGTCCATGCCAATATTTGCCAGTCCCTTACGCACCCTACACGGCTGGAAATCGTTGATTGCTTGCGAAGCAGAGAAAAGAGCGTTACGGAACTGACAAGGGAGTTAGGAATTCAACAGAGTATGGCGTCCAGGCATCTGGGAGTAATGCGCTCAACAGGCATCGTTTTGTCGCGTCGGGAAGGGACGATCATTTATTACCGGCTGGGAAGTCCTAAGATCATTGAAGCATATGACCTGATACATCAATACTCACAGGAGCATCTCTCATCTCAAGCCGCGACT
>JAJYOH010000544.1 GCA_021796315.1 Chloroflexota bacterium | reverse complement strand
CTTACAGCAGAACACGCAAAACTTTTTCACCCTCCCCCCATCCCCTCTCCCAGTGGGAGAGGGGCGAGGGGTGAGGGTAATGAAATGTGACGTCGCGAAATTCAATTTCGCCGCGCAAGTCTGAGACGCGACCGGATGCGTTCTGGTCAAGATTGGTCTCGCGATTGATCAGTTCCAGAATGCGGCGCGCGCCGGAAATTCCGAGCGACAACTGTGTGTACGCAAACGATGAAGTATAGGTTGGAAACTCCAACATGCGCAGCAAACCGAAGTACGCAACCACTGCGCCTGTATTAATTACGCCGGCGCGAAAAAGTATCAGGGCGTGGAACAGGCCTCCGGCATAAGCGAGTCCCAGCAAAAGGTTGGGAATGAAGCGGGCTTCGATATCTCCCTGTTGGACAAAAGCATCCCGCACCTGACGCGCGTTCGTTACGAAGGTTTCGATCTCGGCGTCTTCCTGTGCCGCGCCTTTCATTATTTCCACGCCATCCAGCGCCTCGGAAAGATGGGTGTTCATCTGGCCGAAACTCTCGCGAACTGTGTCCGTCACCGGCGACATGGTTTTGAGATAACGCCACAATGAAATGAAATATCCGATCGCGAACAAGGTTGGCGTCAGCAGTAACGCCGGGCTGTATTGAGACACAATAAAGAAGGGAATGATCATGAACAACATGGAGCCAACCACCAGGTTGACTCCCGGACTGAACATGAAGTTGACTTCGCGCACATCGTTGGTGGCGCGTGCCATCGTGTCGCCGACCGGCTGCAGATTATGGAAGGTCATGCTCTTGCCGAGCAGGGAAACATACAACTCATCGCGGATGTCGCGTTCGATCTTTTGCGCCATCAGTTCCGCGCCAAAGTTGCGTCCAAATTGCAAAACGCCGCGCACGATCTGTGAGCTGCCCAAAATCAACGCCAGCGGAATCAGAATCTTTATATCCGGATTCTTTTGGAGCATATCGTTGAAGGCATTGCCCACCAGCACGGGGACGGCGGCCGCAAGCGCGGCATTGCCGATCGCGCCAACGACCAGCATAACAAGGATCGGCCAGTAGCGCACGGCATGTGACCATATCCAGCGCGCCGGGCCGTTCTTTCGGTCGGATGCCTGACGGGTAAGAGTGAATTCGGCTGAAGAAGAGAGGGCGGTCATGAGAGGATTTGTGTGCCAGTATTTAGGTCTGGGAAGATTGTCAAGTTTCGCAACTTACCCGATAGTTCATCCTTGAAAAAAGGAAACGCGGTTAGACAGATGCGCGGGGCTACTATGGAGCCGCAAAAATTGTACCACGCCGCGTATCCCCCAAATCCCGGAAGGGTTGTAAATGCTAGAACTGTCCGATCTTGATGGACAGCCAACCCTATATTATCAAAGGAGAGTGTAGTATGTTTGGTCTTGGTTTCGGTCAAATCTGTTTAGTTCTGTTCTTCCTGTGGTATGGTTTGGCGGCCTTCGTACCTGCTCTTAATACCGACATGTGGAAAAAAGTCGGTGCAGTGCTGGCTCTTCTCGTTGCCGTCTTAACTCTTGTAAAAATGTAATAGATTCACAGTCTCTGCCAAAATGGCATCCCAATCGGGATGCCATTTTTTTATGTGCTTTCTAAAATCTCGGCGCACCGAATTGAGTATTCACTACCAACACCGTCCGGTGACATGTCCCACCAGGCCGACAGGACGGCGTGACATAATCCCCAATTCAGCAGACTCTGACGCGGGAATCCCAATCGCTCCGACAGGATTGCGATCCGCCTCTACATGTTAACTTGGAAAAATTTTCTCGGAAACTTCAGGACAATATTTGGACACCACCTCAGACGAGAGGCCGTTCTCTTTGCAGATGGCCGCATACAGGTCCGCGCTGGGACGCTTGGTGCGCTTCTGTGTTTCGACATCCAGCGCCCACAGTCCGAAGCGCTGAGTCCAGCCGCGCTCCCATTCGAAGTTGTCCACCAGCGACCAGTGGAAATATCCCTTGACCGGCCAGTTGAAATTCACAGCGCGCCACATCTGATGAATATGCTGGGCGAGATAACGCGGACGGATGTGATCGTCGGCGCATTCGACGCCGTTCTCAGTGACGATAATGGGCGTGTTCGGGTAAGTTCGCGCTGCCCACTTGATCGAATCATAAAATCCCTGGGGGATATTGGCGATAAATCTTGTATCGCTGAAATCCGCATCATCTGGGAAACCGCTGTATGTGAACAATTCCTTGTTGTTGCGAATGTTGAACGAGATCGTATCCTGTGAATAATAATTTAGACCTAGATAATCCTGCGTACCTTTAGCTTCAGGGATTCGGTGATTGCCAACCGGTGACTTCAATACTCCTGTGCTGATCGCAGACGGAAATGCCATGTTGATGCCTTCGTAACGGATGTTCCTCATCAGTGCATCGAGCGGCGACCATTTATTCTTTGCGACCATCGGGCGGAAATGCAATGCGTAACCGACGCGCGCTTCGGGCTGGATCTCATGGATGGCGCGATAGGCGGCGGCGTGCGTGCGCGCCATATTTGCCTCGACATTCACGGCGCGTTTGATATCGTTCACAGCGGGTGGGAACGCGCCGTTGGCGTATCCGCTCAAGGCATAGACGTTCGGTTCGTTGATCGTGCACCACAGCGTGACGTATTCCTTGAGGGCGTCCACCGTTTTGCGGACAAAGCGTTCGAACAACGGGACAACGGCTTCCGTTTCCCAACTTCCTTTTTCTTCCAGCCAGAGCGGATCGGTGAAGTGATGCAGAGTGACCATGGCGGTCATGCCGCGCTCGCGCAAACCGCGCAGCATGGCGCGATATTTTTCCAGTGCATCTTCATCCCATTTATCCGGCGTGGGCTGGATACGGCTCCATTCGACGGAAAAGCGATGTGCATTCTGACCGGCTTCGGCGGCGCGGTCAAAGTCCTCGCGCCAGCGTCCGCCCCACCAATCGCAGGCCAGACCGGATGTGCCGTCCGTGTGACCCTCCTGTTCCCATTTCCACCAATTGTTGTTGGTGTTGTTGCCTTCAACTTGATGTGCTGCGGTGGCTGTTCCCCATAGAAATCCGCGCGGGAAGTGAAAAGTGGCTTGTGGCATGTTGGTCTCCATTGCAAGTCTAATTAGTCGAACTGGTCAATTAAACCACAGAGATTCCTGTTTTGAGTTTATCCGTTCGCGCCTGCGTTCTGGACGGCAGCCGTAAAGCTGTATTTACCATGCTGTGTGTCTCAAATGTCATCGTGAATGTGCCGCACAAATCCTGCCGCAGGCAACCGTGAATGGCTATTCAATCTGATAATCTCCGCTTGCATGGAAACACTTTTCCTAAAATCAACCAAAATTGTGTTATACTCTCGCCGCTCTCAATGGAGAGCAACCGTTTTGGGAAATTGTTTTGATCACTCTAAATGATGGCCCGGCGAAATAGTCGGGCTTTTTTGTTGGGCAGGCCGTCTGCAAAGACAGGCCGTGGTTGGCAAGAAGTTTTACGGAGTTGTCAGAACACCCCATTGTCTGTCATCGCGAGCCGCCGAAGGCGGCGTGGCGATCTCCTCTTTGAAGAATGAGATTGCTTCGTCGCTATGCTCCTCGCAATGACAAGTAGATAAAAAGGAAACCTGATGACAACCGAATTTACTTCTTTAAACCTGCGCCCCGAACTGGTGCAGACCGTTACTGCGCTTGGCTATACCGAGCCGACGCCCATCCAGGCCGCGCTCATCCCGATCATGCTGACCGGCGTCGACGTGGTTGGCCAGGCACAGACCGGCACCGGCAAGACCGCCGCCTTCGCCCTCCCCATTCTTCATAATCTACAAAAAGACAGCAGGCCAGCCGGACATCGGCACATACAAGCCCTCGTGCTCGCGCCTACGCGTGAACTGGCCTTGCAGGTTGCCAATGCGTTGATCGAGTACGGAAGCAAGGTCAACGTGCGCGTGCTGGCCGTCTATGGCGGACAGCCTTACAGCCCGCAGATCACACAGCTCAAACGCGGCGTCGACATTGTGGTTGGCACGCCGGGGCGTCTGCTCGACTTGATGAAGCGCGACGTGCTTAACTTGAGCAGCGTCAAAACGGTCGTGCTCGACGAGGCCGATGAAATGCTCAACATGGGCTTCATCGAAGACGTTGAAGCCATTTTGGCTGCGACGCCCGCTGAACGTCA
>JAJYOH010000543.1 GCA_021796315.1 Chloroflexota bacterium | reverse complement strand
GCGATCATGAGGAGGCCGTATTTATCGCACAAGACGCGCACGCCCTGCATATATCCGTCCGGCGGGATGATGATGCCGTTCGTGCCAGTGACAGATTCCATCAGGATCGCGGCTATCGTTTGCGGCCCTTCGTATTGAATGATCTCTTCGAGATGATTCAAATAATCGCGCGTGAAGTCTTCATCCGAAATGTTCGGGTTGGAGCGATGGAATGTCGAGCGGTAACGGTACGGATCCAGAAAATGAACGACGCCCGGCATCAGCAGCGGTTCCCAGGCCACGCGGCGCGGATCGCCCGTGGCGGCCATGGCGCCCGCCGTCGCGCCGTGATAGGAACGATAGCGCGTCAAAATTTTGTAACGGCCGGTGTAACCGCGCGCCAGCTTGATGGCGTTCTCGTTGGCGTCCGCGCCGCCCAGCGTGAACAAGACTTTAGTCAATTTTCCGCCGGGTGAGATTTCGGCCACCAGTTTGCTCGCCAGCGCGCGGACTTTGTTGGTCATGCTCGGCGCAGTGTACGGAAGCGTGCGCGCCTGCTCGACCATGGCTTCGATCACGCGTTCGTCGCCGTGACCGATGTTGACGCACATGGTCATCGAGTTGAAATCGAGATAGCGCTTGTCGTCCACATCCCAGAAGTACACGCCCTTGGCGCGTTTGACGGGAATGGGATTGACTTTGGCCTGTGCAGACCACGTCCAGAAAACGTGTTCTTTCGAGAGCGGGAGAATTTCATCATCGGGGAGATCGAACATTTATGCCTCGCAAAACGATTTCACCACACGTGTGCCTGCACTCCTTTGTCGCAGTGCAGGCAAAGACGCCAAGACACGAAGTCTTAATCTTTGTGAACACGAAGAAATCTCAGTGCACTTTGTGTCTTTGTGGTGAGATTTCACACATCACGAATTATAATCCCCGCCCTATGGAATCATCTCCCTACAAACGCATGGTCGTCATCGGCGCGGCCAGTTCGGGCAAATCCACGCTGGCCAGGCAAGTGGCAAAAAAGTTGTCTCTCGACTTCATCAATCTGGATGCGCTTCACTGGGAAGCGAATTGGCACGAAGCGGATGATGATGTATTCCGCGTCCTAAACACTGCGATTAATTTCTTTTGCGCAGCCAGGCGACCAGTTGAACAATGCCGAATGCCGCCACGATTGCCAGCAACAAAGCCCAATCAAAATTAAATTGAAATTTAATTAACATGGCCAGGCTGGCCAGTCCAAAGCCGAGCATGGCGAGCATGGAAATCCGGACGAGATGACGCATCTCGAAGCGACGGTGCTCATCGTCGGAGGCAGCGAAGCGCAGGCGATGCGAGAAATCGGTCAAGTCCCAGGCCATCAGTCCGCCGATGGCGCCCGCGAACATCCAGCCCGGCGGAAAGTTCAACAGCCACAGGCCAAGCGCCGCCGCTAAAAAGTTAAACAGCAATCCAATATAGGCAAACCATCGCCAGCGCTGCCAGATGGCGATCAACCAGACCGCGCCAAAGGCCAGTATCCCGCGCGCGAATTGCGGCAGGCCGATTTGTGCATAGCCCCACGCCAGCGAACCGACGCCCATCAGCATACTAAAGAGAAGCGCAAATAGAGTCATGAACTGTTCATCCGAGAAAATTTTACCACTCGGAAAGTTAAGCGCTTGTTCATGTTATACTGCCGCGATGATCTCAGCTTGTGAGGGAAAACTTCATCCGCGTGCCCGCCAAGGGATTTTGCTCTTCAATGAAGGCAGGTATTTCGAGGCTCACGAAGATTTGGAGGCGGCGTGGAAAGAAGAAAGAGGCAATATCCGCGGCTTGTATCAGGGAATATTGGAAGCCGCGGTGACTTATCTGCATATCTCGCGCCAAAATTATGATGGCGCGCTCAAAGTCCATGGGCGCAGCATGAAGTGGCTGAAAGATTGGCCCGCTCATTGCCGCGGCGTGAATGTGGCGCAGCTACGCGCTGACATGGACGCGGTCATCCGCGAAGTGGAACGACTTGGAAAGGAGCATCTGGATGAATTCGATCCCGCCCTCTTCAAACCCATCAAATATAGTTGAAACGCTGGAAAGTTTAAAGGTTCAAGGTTCTCGAGCCGTCAACAAGAAGCGCGTTTTTATGTGTGACCGCTGCGGATGTGAGATGCGCGAGATGAACTGCAAGATCGCCTGTCTCAACTGCGGCAACCGGTTTGACTGTTCGGATTTGAATATCTATTTGGATTGATATCGGACGCGGATAAACGCTGAGAACGCGGATTTTTATTTTTCCGCGTGCATCCGCGTCCGTCCGCGTCCCATTTCCACGCCGGGTATGGGGAATTTCAAGCCCAAATAGATATTCAAGCACTTGTAACCATTCAGGAAGAATTACTGCCGCCTGCATTGGGTATGGTAATCGAGTGGGCATCCCAGCACCAGAACGAATTGCTTGAATTGTGGGAGTTGGCTTCGAAGGATCAACCTTGGCGCCGAGTCGAACCTTTGAAATAATTACGGCGTTGGTGTGACCCTCGGCAACGGCGTGTGAGTTGGCAAGGGTTTGAACTCCAGCATTGGATATAACGTCGGCGTTCGTTCCGGCGCGGGAGTGGGAATCAATGGAAGCCAGCCGCTGTAACCGAAGTAGTCGGCCAGGAAAGCAGCGCGTTCATCAGGCGTCATCGGGCGCGGACGGGCATAATCTTCCAGCATGGCCGTCAACAATTCAGTGCTGATGTAATGTCCATCGTAAAAAACGTGGCGGTCGATAAATTCCCAGCGTTGGGCGGGTTGAGGCGGTATGCTGGGGTTGGTGGGATCGGGCGGCTGGTTGCCCATCTGGTCATAAAAAAAGTTGCCCAACCCATAATGAATGAACGTGTCTTTGTAAAATTCCATTTGAAGCGGCGCATGCGCCTGGCTTCCGCTGACGATGACCGCGCCCGCATCGGCGGCTTTACGAAAATCAACCGATTGCCACGGCATCACTTGTGGCGAATAACCTTCCTTATATTGAAACGTGACGATCGGCAGATAACCTTGCGCGCGCACTTGTCCGATCTCCGCAGCAAGTTGGGTGTAATCGCACGGATTCGCGCCGGGAGAATAGTCCGTTGCAAGTGGTTGAGGAGGCTCGCCGGCATTGCAGCCGATAAAAGCAATTTTGTTTCCGTGATTCTCGATCAACAGCGGCTTCTGCGCCTCGGCCAGATTTGCGCCTCCGCCATAAGTTTGCATATTATTTTGTTTATAAAGATTCAACGTATATAAAAACGGGCCAACGCCGTCGTCCAAAATATGCGGGCCGGTCAGCTCGACCACTTTCACGCCAACGTCAACCAATAATTGAATATATTTTGGATCGCTGCAACGCGGCCATCTCTGGCTGGGATTCGGCGGCGGGCAATTCGGAGCGAACGAAGTCTTGTTACTAACGTGCAGGATGTCTGCCTGCCGAAGCATATCGCCAATATCTTGCGCAGGATAATCCATACCTTTGACTTCCATTTGATACGCGATCCCATTCACCAATGAGGTCGTGCCGGTCATGATCAGCGTTGTTAATTTGGATGCGTCGCGGTTGGACGCGGGCAAATCCATATTGGCTGGTAGGGGCGACAGGTCTGTCGCCTTTACAGATGTTTGCAGAGCAAACGTGATTTGCAAAGGATATTTGGCAGCATCGAAATCCTTGTGAATGGGCGATTGACCGTCAACGGTCAACACTTTCCATTTTGGATCGAGCGACTCAAACGGGACGATCCCCCATGCCGGAAGATTCTTCCAGGCCTCATCCAGCAATTGATCAGCAGGCGCAGTCTTCACGGACCCCGAAGCGGGTTTACCCCAAAGTGCAGTGAACGCCGCCAGCGTTGAATCCGTCATCCACAACGGACGACCGGCAAAATATCCGTGAGTGATGCCATGCCATGCGGCTTTGAGATCATCCAATGTCACGCCATCGGTCACGGTTGGAAATGGTGCGACGAGAGCATAAATCCATGTGGATGATGGAGAATGGATCATGGAGGCTGAATCGACATCGAGCTTGATGGTTGCATTCGCAGGGTCAGCCGCAATAAACATATTCCAACTCTGCGCGGCTTGACGGAGTTGATCCGGTACTGCCGGACTGATCCACAACGCTACAGGCTTCGGCGTTGATGTGGCTGTCGGCGCGGATTGAGTTATC
>JAJYOH010000542.1 GCA_021796315.1 Chloroflexota bacterium | reverse complement strand
AAACTGTTTATTAAGTTCCTTTATACTTTGCCCATTTCGTTTACGGGGCAGGTCTCCTGGTTATTGGGCGAGACATCCGCTTTTATCCGCGCATTAACTCAATAAAATGAAACCGCGCATCCTCATGCTCACCCACCAATGCGCAGAGGTCGGGGGCAGCTATATGCGCGCCGTTTCGCTGGCCAGACCGCTGATCGAAATGGGCTACGACATGACCCTGATCGCCAGCCGAGCCTACCCTGGATTGACAACCCGGAAATCAGACTGGCATGGCGTACACATCATTGAAATGCCCGATATCCTTCCCTGGCGCATTCGCAATGCGGGACTAAGCCCGATCGATCTCGCATCACGCCTGACCCATGTCTGGCGCGGCCACTATGACCTTTTCCACATCTTCGATCACCGCCCGGCGGCATCCCTGCCAGCGCTTTGGCGATTGAATCAAAACATTCCTGTTGTATCCGATTGGTCAGACCTGTGGGGCTTTGAGGGTTTTTCAGAGCACCGCCATGAGTTTATGAGCGTTTTCCTAAAATGGATCGACAATTCGCTCGAACCTTATGTGCATAATAAAGGAAGCGCGGTAACAGCCATCAGCGAGGACTTGAAAAAACGCGCCACCCAGCTCAAGGTCCCGAGTGAACGTGTTCTCCTGACGCAAGTTGGATCAAACTCCGACATCATTCGTCCAATGGATAAAGCTGAGTCTCGCATCAAATATGGCATTCCACTGGATTGCCCCGTAGTTGCCTATTGCGGTTTTTCATCGTTGGATATGGAACTGCTTGTAGATTCATTTCTTAAACTTGTCAGGCTTATCCCAAATGTTTATCTCATTATGACGGGCGCACGGATACCTGCTTTTGATGAAGTGATGCGGCAACATGGAACAAACCAACAAGTACGCCACTTCGGCGCTGTTCCCTATGAACAACTCGGAGAGATTCTTTCATGCGGCGACGTAATGCTTCTGCCATATCTGAACACAACAGTAAATATCGCGCGCTTCCCCAATCGTTTTGGAGAGTATCTAGCAGCAGGCAGGCCAATCGCCACGAACCGCGTTGGCGATCATGCTGTTATCGTGGAACAGGAACAAATCGGCATAGCAACCAGACCGGACGCTCAATCTTTTGCAGAAGGGATAGCATCCTTACTGGAGATGCCAAATCAACTTGATGAAATGGGAAAACGGGCAAGGCTGCTGGCAGAAACGCGCTTCACCTGGAAGGCAATTGCAGCGCCTGTGGCAAAACTTTATGCGGAGCTTATCGGCTGATATGTCATCCTGAACAAATATGTATATGCAGTCAAATTGCGTGCGAACATCAGAATACAACCTCCCCAGGCCGCGCCAGAGACCCCAAGTTGTACTATCAGAACGATTTCGATTACGAGGGAAATTGACACCAGGACAACCTGGCCGCGGATATATTTCTGCAAAGTGCGGTTGTCTGCAACTCCCGCAATATAACTGCGAGGTACAGTCTCCGTGATCAGCAGGGCGCCTAACAAACCAATGGGTAACGCGGCCGAACTGATCATGTTGTATTTACCGGAATAAAGAAAATCCAGCAGGAAAGGCAAAACGGCCCAGGTGAAAAAAAATAACGGGATAGACAGTCCCCATATTCCCAACAACAGTTTTCTTTTGGGAAATTGATGATTGCGGGCATACTCAACAGCTAGGGTCTGCACCAAAATTGACCAAATCAAAAGAAACGGACGAAGTAGATTCATATATCCGGCAAAGGCTGCAAGCTGGTCAGGAAGCACAAAGTAGCCCGCGATGACAATCATGCCGGGATCGATCAATAGTTGCGTGACCATGAGCAGAAAGAAACCGATTGATTCCTTTCGCTCTTCCCATGAGATGACATTATTGCCCACTGGCATAAATTTGAACAGACCAACCATTCCAGCCGCGCCACAAACAAATGCAATCAGTATTTGTGAAAGCAAAAATCCTGATACTTCCAAGCGCATCAGGCCAAGCATAGCAAGCGCTACGGGAATAATGAAGAGCGCATTGGGAAGGCGCAACAACAGGGTTGATGAAATATAATGCCGGTGGGAATTCAGCATGAACGCACTTGCGTATATAAGCACGGTCATCAATGCCGACAAGCCCACAAATACAAGTTCCGTCCAGGTAAAAGAATAAAAATATATTACTACTGCCATGATCAAAAGAATAATGATTGAACCGTATGCAAGGGTGGCTGTTAGATCGCGTTGCCAGTTATAAGGGGTTGGACTGCGTGAATATAAGCGATTGATGATGGTATGTTGTCCGAAGAGACCGAACAGACCGACCATGCCAGCCACAGAAGTAACCAATGTAAATTCACCAGCCGCATCCGGCTTGAGGATCCGCAATATAAACACCCCCGCCAGAAATGTGGCCACAGACGCGACCACACTTAGAATAACAGCCCCACTAAATCTTGTGAACCAGTATTTCATTTAAATGATTGGCGGGGGTTCCGACTTTAGGCCAGTTTGTCCAATTTTGACAATGTATTTCCAGTCTTTGTAGCGGATCAACGATCATAGCAAAGCAATGGCATAAGCTTCATAATTATCGCGCCATTCGTCAATCAGGCCAAACATGAATATCATTCGCAGCCATAACCCTACCGAAATAGGTGGCACCGCGGCCAGATTTACGATTACTGATTGATTATAACGCGCCCAACTATGTATTTCCTGTTTTATGATATTTTGAGTTTGGTACTCTCGAGGCTGCAACGAAAAAAATTGACTAACCAGTGATGATTAGACGGAAACAATAAGAATATCCAGCCTGGACTTTTGTCTTGGTGAAGTGGAAGACATGGTTGATGCCATCTTACTTGGCAAACCCTCGCGCGTGTGTCTCGATGACAGCCGCGGGAATATTTCCACCATCATGGCTTTGATCGAATCATCCAAAACGGGGAAACCGGTTCTGTCATAAAATTCGAATGGGTTGCTGGTTGACTTTCTTCAATTCCTCGCATACACTTTCAGCATGCTTGCCCGTGTCTTTTCATGCGCGGTCATCGGCCTTGAAGGGGTCATTGTCGAAGTGGAAGTGGATTACACCAATGGCCTGCCCGGCATGACAATTGTTGGTCTTCCCGATACGGCCATTCAGGAAAGCCGCGAACGCGTTCAAGCCGCAGTTAAAAATGCCGGCTTGCATTTTCCGCGCCATCGCATTGTCGTTAACCTGGCTCCTGCATCCGTTCGCAAGGAAGGCCCCGCCTATGACCTGCCGATTGCTCTTGGAGTGATCATGCTGGCGGGCTTTCTTCCCCACAACGTAGTCAACGACACAATTGTTGTTGGCGAACTCTCACTGGACGGTGTCGTCCGCCATACGCGTGGGGTTTTGCCGATGGCCGCCACTGCGCGTGCAAATAGATACAAACGGATGTTCGTTCCCGAACAGGACGCGGCCGAAGCGGCCTTGATCCCAGAGCTTGAAATTATTCCCGTTAAATCGCTTACGGATCTTTACGAACATTTATGCGGCCGCCGTTTCATTGAGCCTTTCCGGCCTTCAGGCGACAATCTCGAGCCGTTGTTCATCCCAACCAATTTCAGCGAGATCAAAGGACAGGAACACGTCAAACGCGCCCTCGAGGTGGCCGCGGCTGGCGGACATAACTGTCTTCTCGTTGGCCCGCCCGGCGCGGGCAAAACCTTACTCGCCCGCGCCCTGCCAGGCATTCTGCCCGAGATGAGCATCGACGAATCCTTGGATGTGACGCGCATCTATTCGGTCGCGGACCAATTGCCAGCCGGGATGCCCTTGATCCGACATCGACCGTTCCGCGCACCGCATCATACGATTTCGCACGCCGGGCTTGTCGGTGGAGGCAACATCCCCAAACCCGGCGAAATCTCCCTTGCGCATCGCGGCGTGTTATTCCTGGATGAATTTCCGGAATTCGGCACGCGTGTCCTTGAAGTGATGCGCCAGCCGATGGAGGATAAAGTTGTCACCATCAGCCGTGCCAAAGGCTCGTTGACATTCTCTGCAAATTTTCAACTGATTGCCGCCATGAATCCCTGCCCTTGCGGGCACCTAGGTGACCCACAAAAAGCCTGTACGTGTGCTGCTGCTGTCGTTACCAAATACCAAAAACGCATCTCTGGTCCATTGCTGGATCGCATTGATATTC
>JAJYOH010000059.1 GCA_021796315.1 Chloroflexota bacterium | reverse complement strand
AACTAAACCGGTTCTTTCACATGAAGGAGGCTAAGATGGGCATCGCGGGTTGGGGCGCACTATGTTTTGGGTTGGTGATTGGCTGGATCACTTATCGCACTCTTCGGCGTAAAGAAGGCCAGGCGCTGCTTTCCGATATTTCCACTGTGATCGGAGCAGTGGGAGGCGCAGCGATTGTGGGACTCTTTAAAGATGCCACATTGTTTGGCGCGTACAGCATCGGTTTGGCTATTGGTTTCTTCCTGTATTTTTTCATTGGTTTGTTTGTGTATGGCAAAGATTCGGCCAATCCCTGGATGGGCGATTAAGTTAGTCGACTAACCAATCCATAAATAAAATAAGCCGCGCTGATAGTTGCGCGGCTTATTTTATTTCCACGAACAAGGGCTCAGCCGAGATAGAGGTCTGCCGAACAGTAGGGGGTATAGGCCAGGCCCATCACGCTTCCCTTGGAAAGAAAGTCGAAACGCATCGAACGAATTGCGTGTCCCACATCGCCGCCTTTCACTTTATCAAAGAAATAAGAGAAGAACAACTCTCCGACTTCAGCGGCCAGGGTGTCGGCAACAGTCACTTCGGTCCCGATGACCCCGCTGGCGTTGGCGCCGATAAAGAACTTTACAAAATCTGCCAGCGCCTGGGGGGAAACTTCGGCTGTGTGACATCCGTTGATGAATACCAATGGCGAAGTCTTCTCCCAATGGCCTGCTGGTAATTTGCCCAGCCAGCTATTTAGCTCTTCAAGCTGTATTTCTTCATCGTCCCCGATGGTGAGATATGGCATCCATAGACTGGTGCCTGGGATGTCTCCGCGAAGTCCGTGACAGAAAAAGTATACTAATTCCGAATCTATCCGTGCAAGATCGTTCAATAGATCATCTTTTGATGCTTCATCGAGAATATCCAGCTTAAGGCGTTTCTTTAGTTCAACCAAGTGGTTTGGCCAGGCTGCCATCTTCTTGTAATAGCCTGCGACCATTTCCAACTTCCCATCTGTTGATGGGGAAATTTTTGATTGCATGGAGCGGTCCTTTCTTGAGAAAGGCTGCTCGATGATATGTTTGAAACCCCAGAAACCATAAGGGCAGATTGTGTTTCTCTTATGTGTTTCGCTATATGGGCAATCAGCGGTTTGTGATTGGTCAAAATGGGTGCCTGGTTTCCAATTATCCAGTACTTTGCAGGGAACCCATTGGCCGGGCTTCGTGATATCGAGGTCGATATCGTAGATCAGGTTCCAAAGATAAAACAGACGGTTCTGGGCGTCATCGGCGCGTCCGATCTGTATGGACGCCTCGCCATGCGCCAATTTATCGTTCAAGGCCCGAAGGCTATCTCCCAACCCATTAAATAGCGCAGTCCACATTTGCCTGCCCAATGGCGCCAATACTTTGAGATCGGCAATGAAAGCCGCTCTATCTTTCGCGTGTGTAACCCCGTTAATGGTGTTGAAAAGCGGCTTCCAGCCTGTGATCTTTGTTTTTGTATCGTTCCATATGGCTTCCCGATGAGTATTATGAAGCGCTTCCCGCGAATTTTTCAAAAGAGCGCTGATCTCACTTTGGCCCAGAATATTATGATAGACAACATCCTTTTGCGGGTCGCCGTCCACTCCAACCAATATTACTCGATGGCTGCCATCGGCATTTTCGTTCGTAAATATATTTACAGTTCGATGTTGAAAAACATCCATGTCTCTTAATGACCGAGTCAGTGTGTAGTCCGTTACGGACTCATACCCCGGTTTGCCCTCTGGAACTTCCCTGCCAACCCGGGCAGTAAAAAGCCTGCACTGTAATAAGTTGTTTTGAAAATAGAAGCCGATCCGTAAGGTGGCTTCTCCGGCTTGAGAGAGCGTCCTGATGGGAACAAAGAGATACCTTTTCCTGTTGTTCCTGCTGCAATGATGAGCCTCGTCCTGTTTGCAATCACAGATCCAACTATCGCCCTCTTCAGGCAGGAACAATTTATGGTGTTCCTGTTCTTTTTCGATATCAAAATCGTGGCTGGTAATCACTACATCCAGCCAAAATCCACCGACCCTGGGTTCCGGCTTTGGCAGCAATTCGTTGCGAGGAAATGATGTTCTGCTTCCTTCTCCCTCTGAATCCCAAATTTCATCGGAACCAATGTTTATTTTCAGGTAATATTCGTTTTTCCCACCCAATGGAGTTTTGCGCTCGTGCTCAGTTTTGCTTCCTTCTGAATCAAACAAGCCTACGTTGGAAAAACGCTTATCTTCCTGCCCTCCGTCCCTGTTTGGTGGTTTTGCCGACTTCTTATTCGATTCCCTCTGTTCCAGGGCATCGATCCTGGACAACACCTTATTCCCATTGTCGATCACCTGTTTATGATCTATGGACGGCTTGCTTTTTTCAGATCTCGACAGGCCGGAATTTTTTTGCGCTCGTGGCCGACTCGAATTGACTTCAAAATCGCCATCAAGAGAAGGTAATGCTCTTGCTGACCGATAACTCTCTTCCTTATAGGAAAAATCTTTATACGAAAAGTCTTTGAGCAGATCGTTGGAAGCGTCATCGATTTTATTCTTTAATAAAGCCTGGTCGCGAATTTCCGTAAAAATATTTCCGGCTTTTGTTTGTCGCCCGGCTTCATATATTTTGTTGACAGTATCAATTACCTGTTGCTCACCTTCGGTTGTTCTTAACATCTTTAGCAGAGCTATAAGTGGCTTAAATAAAGAAGCACGATCCCTCCCCAGCAGTTCAAAAATATCTGGAAGTTTTGCCAGGAGCAATTCGATAAAGTAATTTGTTGATCTCAGGTTCTTCATGGCAGGCCTCCACTACAACTGTTTAGAAATAGTATACGCTTGTGATTGACAAATTTCAACATTAACGTCGCCTGTATGGTAATTAGCCCAGGAAAAGCGCTTTTCACTTCTGGAAGATCGCCCTGACATGGCACAAATGAGATCCTTCATCGTCTATTCTATTAATCGCCTTCATCGATTACTTCGAAAGAAACCAAAGGAGAAAACCATGAAAACCTTTAGTCGTGTGTGTTTGGTTGTGTTGATGATCGTATTGTTCGCTGCCTGCGGTCCGGCAGCGACGCCGACACCCCTGGTCGTCACCGAAAATAATTCGCCAGTGCCGCCTGTCCTTCAAGCGGAGAATCCTTATGCGCCGCAGCCGGGCGATGACAATATGATGGGCGGCGTTGTCAACATCGACTCGTCCTCTTTGAGCCTGACCCAATCTCCACCACAGGTGACCCTTGATTTTGCTTATTTCAAACCGACCCCGTGTTTTCAACTGCGCCTGATTGTCAGCCAGCCGGATGTTCAAAACCGCATCAACGTGAAGGCCTATGCGGTTGCCGAGAAAGATAAAGCCTGCACGCTGATGGCGCTTGCCACGCCCCTGCAAGCCAGCCTTGATTTGGGCACTTTCGCGAAGGGACATTACAGCGTGTGGCTGAATGATGTAAAAGTGGGTGAGTTTGATTCGTAACAGGCTGTAGAAAATAAAACCATGTTAGAGATCAATTCTCTGGCATGGTTGATTTGGAGTTTGTATATTGCAGAAACAAGAAATTATGAATGCAGACTCATCATCATGTCGCGGTTGGGACGCAGGACGAAAAGCGCCTGCGGCTGGATAGCCGTACCGGGCATCAGGTGCAGCTCGAAGCGTTGGAGTACACAGGCTATGACGAGAGCCGCTTCCATGAGACCAAAGTTATTACCGATGCACTGACGCGGCCCGGCGCCGAATGGAATGTAGACAAATTTGTTGCGCCTCTTTATGTTCTCTGGTGAAAAACGTTCGGGGTCGAAGATATCGGGGTTATCCCAGAAATTGGGGTGTCGGTGCAGTGTATAGAGACAAATTGCGATCACTGTATTGGCAGGGATGTAATAGCCGCCGATCTGATCCTCGCCGATGGCGCGCCGGCCCATTGTCCAGGCGGGGGAGAAGAGGCGCAGGCTTTCGTCGAGAACCATGCTGATGTACGGCATCCGTTCCAGGTCCGGGTAGCGAGGCGGACGCCCTTGCAAAGTGTCAGTCACTTCACGGCGCAGACGATCCATTGCCCAGAGATTTTGCGAAAGCAGATACCAGGTCCACGTCAGGGTGCTGGCTGTCGTCTCGTAACCGGCCAGCATCAGGGTCATGACCTGGTTGCGTAATTGCGCGTCGTCCATTGCCGCGCCGGTGTTCTCGTCGCGCGCCAGAAGCATGGAACTGAGCAGGTCGCCGCCGTCTTTGAAGTTTTGCCTGCGCTGCTGGATGATGCGGTCAACGACTGCGCCGAAGTCCTGCGCGGATTGGATCAGGTGCGGGTTGCTGGGTTTTTCAAGATAGTTGGCGGCACGGTTGATGATCTCGCCTACTTCACGGACTTCATCGCCAAGGTCCACGCCGAAAAGCGAACGTGTGGTGACGGTGAGAGTCAGGGCTGCCATTTCGCGCGCAATGTCGATCGGTTGGCTTGAATCGAATGCGCGCTGCCAGACATCCAACATGGATTGCGCGGCATCCACGATCATGCCATCCAGTTTTTCAATGCGGCTGTGATGGAAGGCGGGCTGCATCAAGCGCCGCTGTCTGCGCCAGGTCTCGCCCTCGGATGTGAGAAGTCCTTCGCCGACGACCTTGTTGAAAAGCAAATTGGATGAAGTGGCCTTGCTGTAGTTGCGGTTGTTATCCACCAGCACATGCCGGACGTAATCGGGATGGTTGAGCAGGTAGGCCGGTTCGGGGGCGGGGCGGTAGCAGACGATGTCGCCGTATTGCGTTACGATGTTTTGAAAGAAGTTCAGCGGTTCCCGCACCATCTCGCGGACGCTATGCCCCGACACCGTCGGCGGCAGGCGATGGCTTTGTGATGGGCCGTTTGCATTTGGACGGGGATTTGTCATGCGGTTTGCTGTCACCATTAATGAAAAAGAGAAATCGAATAAAGGATGGTTGGAGTATACAGGGGCGACAGGGAAAAAGCAATATCATGTTTGAATTCGACTCACAAGATGTAGGCGCTTCACATGAGGACGACGCCTTCTTTATTCACTTCGATATTCATCCCACATTTCCTGCACTTCAAAACATTATCGGATTTCTCAAACTCAACTTCCCCGCAGGATGGACAAAGCAGAACATCCGTCAACGCATGATGTCTGGGGGACGCATCCAGACCTGGCTTGCGCGCGCTGACACGGTCAAACCACCGCCACCAGGAAACAATGTCGATTTTCTCGAAGCCTTTCTTTTCAAGCGTTGCTTTAAATTGCTCTTTGGTGATCACTTTGGATTTTCGTCCCGAAGCGTCGGTGGCGTGAGATGTGAGAAAAAATCCGCCGCGGCACAGGACGCGAAATAACTCGTTCAGCGGCGAATCCATTTCGGGCATCACTTCCAGGGACTCCATGCAGGCGACCATGTCAAAGGAGTTATCGGGGAAGGGCAGCGGAAAACCGATCACGCGCAGCAAGGTGAATTGTCCGCGATGGGCATCCAGTTTTAGCGCGGCCTGTTCCAACATGCCCTTTGAAATATCCACCGCGATCACGTGGCCGTTAAACAGAGGCTCATTCAGAAGCGCCAAAGGCAATCGTCCGGAGCCCGTTGCCAGGTCCAGAATGAACGGCTGGTCAATATCCTTCAACGCATCGAGCGTGGGGCGCGCCAGCATTTCTGCATCGTGCAGTTGACTTTCCTTTTTCCCTGCATCATATTTTTTTGCCCAGCGGTCATAAAGCCATGCCTGCACGCGCGGACTTAATCTCGTGCCTTCGTAAAAATAAATTTCGCGGTCAAGGATGTAAAGACCGATCAATATCAAAATGATGACGAGAATCCAAAGAACCATTGTGCTCCTATTGCGCGTCGGGTAAAAGCGTTTCCACGTGGCGTACCAGGTGCGAACTGTAACCCAATGCAAAAATGATCGCACCGCATAGCCCTGCAATTACAAATACATTTGCGATGGAGGTCGCATCGGCAAGATAGCCCGAGATAAATACGCCGAGCAAATAGGGAACCTGCACGAGAAGATGCCGCGCTGAGAGCACGCGTCCCTGCGCATCGGCCTCCACTTTCGATTGCCAAATGGCAAGGTTGCCGCCTTCAACGAACGGCTCAAAGAATGCAAAGAAAAATGAACCGATGCACCAGAACAATACTGCGCGGCTTAACCCAAGCCAGATGACACCCAGCGCGCAGGCGCCGATGCCGCCCAGCAGGATGCCATGAATGCGGCGCCTGGGTCCGCCCCAGAGACTCAAAGCCGCGCCTCCGACCAGGCCGCCAACGGCTCCCACTGATTCGACAGTTGCCCACGCTGATGCATTGTTGTGTGTTGCGCCCAGAATTAGCGGCGCCATTAATGTCGCGCCGATGCCGATGAAAACATTTGCCGCGATAAAGAGCCTGGTCAATGTGCCCAGGCTTTTTCTTTCGCGGATATATTGAAAACCGAATTTTATCTCGTTGATGATATTACCGCGGCCTTTCCCGCCAACCTCCGTTGCTTTCGGCTGTGGAACGTGAATGATCAGCAGGCTGGCAAACGCGGCGAGAAAAGTGATCAGGTCAATGATCATGATGCCATTCATATCAATGACATTGAGCAGGACGGCAGCAAGCGGCGGGGCAAAGACGGTAGAAGCCGCCTGTGCCAGACCCAGCATGCCCTCGGCGCGTGCGTATTGTTCCTTTGGAAGAATTGTCGTTACCGCGGCTGCGTAAGCTGGATATTGGAATGCGGTAAAGAAGCCCGCCAGAATTCCGATCATGTAAATGTGCCAAATTTGTAATTGACCGGTGGAATACAGGATCAATGCGATCAACGTTCCAATGGCGGTGGCGGCATCGCTGAACAACATGACGAGTTTGCGATTCCAGCGATCCACAAAAGCGCCCGCGACGGGAGCCAGTAAAACGGTTGGGAGGAAAGCAAAGAACGAAATCGTGGATAAGGTGGATGCGTGTCCGCTTATCTTCCAGACCCAGATGGTAAATGCAAACCACGTCATTGCGCTCCCAAGCAAGGATATGATCTGCCCCAGCCAAAGAATGGTAAATCCGCGCATGCCGGTGAGAGGGTTTAACTTCATGAAGTCAATTATAAGAACGGACCTGGCTTTTTCCCTTACATACACTTTACAGAAAAAATCATCCCTCCGTAAATAAAGCAAGGCGGATATTCCAAAGCGCTTTAACAAGCATAATCAGATTGGTATAATTTTCTGAAATACCACACTTTTTCAAATGTGTGGTATTTCTGTTGTGTAATTATTTTATGGCCGATAAACCGTTTGCTCAATATAAACGAATATTTGTCAGGAATAACGGCGTCTTGCGTGCTTCCACTGCCATTGAATTGGGTGTGCCGCAGCACATCATCTACAAAATGGCGGAAGCCGGTGAGCTTGTCCGTGAAGGACAGGGGATTTACCGCCTGCGCGAGTCCGCGCCTTTGGGCAACCCCGACCTGGTGCAGATCGGTCTGCGTGTGCCGCGAGCGGTGATCTGTCTCATCTCTGCGCTGTATT
Source organism: Chloroflexota bacterium (assembly GCA_021796315.1). Next base: position 9,559 of record JAJYOH010000059.1, on the reverse strand, counting down.
TCCATGAGCTGACGACGCAGATTCCCCATCAGGTATATTTTGCCCTGCCGTGCGATGTCAAAACGCCGAAGATCGAATATCCGCCCATCAAGGTGCTTCACCTTTCCGGCGAGTCTTATCATTCAGGGATCGTTGAAGAAATTGTGGATGGTATAAAAGTAAAAATCTACGACCGCGGGAAAACCATTGCAGATTGTTTCAAATTCCGTGAAAAGATCGGGATGGATATTGCGCTTGAGGCCATAAAAGACTATCTCAAACGACCGCGTTCGAATGTGCCTGCGCTGATGAAGTATGCAAAAATCAACCGCGTGGAGAAGATCATGCGTCCATATCTGGAGTCGCTGGCATGACCAATCCCGCTGCATCCATACATGCACGCTTAAAAAGTGAAGCAGAGAGATTGGGCAAACCATTTGCCGAAGTGCTTCAATATTACGGGATGGAACGGTTCCTGTATCGCCTGTCAAAGTCTGAGTATGTGGATAAGCTCATCCTGAAAGGTGGGTTGTTGCTCTACGGTTGGAACGTCCCTTTGCGAAGACCTACACGCGATATGGATTTTCGCGGCTATCGTTGACCTGGGATGATTCTAATGGAAAAAACTCCACTCCGGCCCTCCCCCCTTCCCTCCCCTGTTTGGATTAATTCAATGCGTGGTTTCAAGTAGTGCTATAATTTTCATCGGTGAACATTATGCAAAAGTTCCGCATACCGCGCAAGAAGATCAATGAGTTTTGCCGCCGTTGGGGAGTGGTGGAATTCTCGTTGTTTGGTTCGGCGTTGCGCGCTGACTTTCGCCCCGACAGCGACGTGGATGTGCTAGTCACATTTTCTAAAGAAGCGGAAATCAGCCTGTTCGACTTGGTGCAAATGAAACTGGATTTGGAAAAAATCTTCCATCGCCCTGTGGACGTGATCGAGAAGGACGCTCTGGAGAATCCCTTCCGCAAGAGGGAAATCCTCAAAACCGCGCAGGTGATCTATGCCGCCTGACGAGAGGGATATGCGGAAATACGCGTTGGAAATCACCGAGATCATCAAAGGTGTACCACATGCGAAATTCGTCGAGAATAAAACGATCCGTTATGCCATCGAGCGGTTACTTCAGATTGTTGGCGAAGCCGCAAATCATGTTTCCAGGGAGTTTCAGGAACAACATCCAGAAATTGAATGGGCGCAGATCATCGGCTTGCGGAATATTCTCGCGCATGAATACGGTGAAGTGAAAATGGACAAGATTATCTCGCTGCCACAAAAGCCGTCCCTGCTTTGTTTGAAAATTTAGAGCCGCTGATTACAGAGTAACACCATGTACTACCGCAGAAAAATTCTCCTTGCCCTGATCGAAGTTTTTGGCGGCAGCCTTCCAAGCACGGACTGCGAAAAAATCCTTATTTAACTTCTGCCAGCAGACAGGCAAGAAGTACTACGCCTTTTTCCCCTACAAGTTCGGACCTTTTAGCTTCCTCTCATATTACGATAAGCGAAGAATGATTGACCTGGGTTTCTCAAAAAAGCGGACGATTTTCAACTTTAAGAGAGGTTGCTCGACAAAACTCCGAAACCCGATGATTTCGGATGTTTTGATTTTGCTTATGGGGCTACGCTGTGCAATTCTTCGCGAACAACCCGCCGCAGCAATTCTTCCAACGGTTGTTGCTGTTGCTTCAGGTATTCGCGCAAAGCCTCATTGATCAGAGTCTGGTAATTCCCACCGCCTGCCGCTTCCACTTCGCCGCGAAACCAATCCAGAACATCATCGTCAATGCGGATGGTGATGCGGGTCTTGCCTTTCGGCGCAGGGACAACCGCGCCGCGTTTACCTTTGCTGAAATTATATTCCTTCTTCATTTTGCTCCTCATACAGCTTTCTTTCACGTGCGGTGGCTTTCCGCGCGGAAATGATTCGAATGACTATGTTGCGAAACGTATACACCACTACCAATATTCGACTCAGGAAATCCCTGCCAATCGTGATGTAACGATCTTCACGGTCATGCTCATCTTGGATGGTAATGGCGTTCTCGTCTTCGAACACACCGACCGCATCTGCAAACCTGACGCCATGCTTCTTGTGGTTCGATTTGGCTTTGTTGGGATCCCATTCGTAGGTCATCGAATCTGATTATATGCACAATTGTACACAGGCGCAAGGGCATACTTCGCCGACTTGGAAAGCCGTCATAACCATCAACCGACCCGTCCCCTTCCCACCCTTCGGCAGGCTCAGGGCAGGTTTGGGAAGGGGACGGGGGTTAGGTCATTTGCAAAAGAACAAATCATTCAAGAGAGCCGTTATTCGCCTGTAAATCGCGCGCGCTCCAGCACTCGGTTTCGTTATACAGGTAGCACGCCTCTTCAAATCGTTGGAACAACTCAGCAATCAATTCCTGTTTCATCACAGCCTCCTGAATTATTGATGTCTGGCATTGGTCAACCGTCCACGAATTCTGCACGAATTCACGAATAGCGGCGGCGCCCATTCGTTGTATTCGTGGTCTTATTTGTGGATGGTTTTCCCCGCGCTTTCCAACTTGCGGCTTGCCGCGCTATTGATGATGTCTGGCATTATACCCTCTCGAAGTGTAGACAAATCCCCTCGAAACAACGATCAACTTCCAGTTAAGAACGAAGCGGGTTTTCACCTTCCCCTTAAACCTTTGTGTACTTTGCGTCCCTCGTGGTTAAAAAAGAATCATAGAGTAAAATCACCCCACTATGACCAACGAATCCCTCGTCATCTACTCCATGAACAAAGTGGGACGCATCGTCCCACCGAACAAACAAATTCTGCGCGATATTTCGCTCGGCTTCTACTACGGCGCCAAGATTGGCGTGCTGGGTCTCAACGGCGCAGGCAAGTCCACGCTGCTGCGCATCATGGCAGGCGTCGATAAGGATTATGTCGGCGAGATCTCCATGAGCAAGGGCTATAGCGTCGGCCTGCTCGAGCAGGAGCCAAAGCTCGATGAAACGAAAACCGTTATCGAGGTCGTGAAAGAAGCGGTGCGTCCCATCGTCGAGATGCTGGCGCGCTTCGATGAAGTCAATGCCAAGTTCGCCGAGCCCGATGCGGACTTCGATGCCCTCGTCGCCGAGCAGGCAAAGTTGCAGGAAGAACTTGATAAGCACGATGCCTGGAATCTTGATTCGCATTTGGAAGTTGCGATGGATGCGTTGCGCTGCCCGCCGTCGGATACGCCCGTCAAAGTTTTATCGGGCGGAGAAAGACGCCGCGTGGCGCTGACCCGATTGCTGCTGACCGAACCCGATATTCTCCTGCTCGACGAACCCACCAACCACCTCGACGCTGAGTCGGTGGCGTGGCTCGAACATCACCTGCGCGAATACAAAGGCACGGTCATTGCCGTCACGCACGACCGTTACTTCCTCGACAATGTTGCGGGTTGGATACTCGAACTCGACCGCGGTTATGGAATTCCGTGGAAGGGCAATTACTCCTCGTGGCTCGAACAAAAGGAAACCCGCCTCGAGCAGGAGGAGCGAGCCGAGACCCAGCGGCAAAAGACTCTGGCGCGTGAACTCGAGTGGATCCGCATGTCGCCCAAGGCACGTCAGGCAAAGGGCAAGGCGCGCGTCACTTCTTATGAACAACTGTTGAATCAGGAAGCCGAGAAGCGCCGCGAAGATCTGGAAATTTATATTCCACCCGGACCGCGGCTGGGTGATATTGTCTTTGAATTCGACAAGGTGACGAAATCTTTTGCAAGCCCCGATGGAGCAGGAGACGACCGCCTCATTCTCGACGGGTTTTCGGCTACTGTTCCCCCAGGCTCGATCATCGGGATAGTAGGTCCGAACGGCGCAGGCAAGACCACGTTGTTGAAGATGATCACCGGCAAAGAAAAACCTGACAGCGGTACGATCAAGATCGGCGAGACCGTAAAGCTGGCATACGTTGATCAGTCCCGTACACTCGACCCTGAGAAAACCGTCTACGAAGAAATATCACAAGGCGCAGAGACTCTCGAACTCGGCAAACGCAAGATCAATGCGCGCGGATATTGTTCCTCGTTCAACTTTGCGGGTTCCGACCAGCAGAAGAAAGTCGGCGTGCTGTCGGGCGGTGAACGCAATCGCGTGCATCTGGCAAAGACCCTGACAGAAGGTGCGAATGTTTTACTGCTCGATGAACCGACCAATGATCTGGATGTAAACACACTGCGTGCCTTGGAAGAAGCCCTCGAAGAATTCGCAGGCACGGCAGTTGTGGTGAGTCACGACAGATGGTTTTTAGATCGCATCTGCACACATCTCATCGTCTTCGAGGGTGAGTCCATTGCCAAGATGTACATCGGCAACTGGTCCGATTACGAAACGATGATGCAGGAAAGGTTCGGCAAAGACCTCACCCCGCATCGGGTGAAGTACAGAACATTGAAGCGGTAAGTCGGACTGGCAGTCCGACCTACAAAGGACGGAGGCCATGGCCTCCGTCCTTTCATCTGCGTAATCTGCGGATTTTTTATACTACTGCCGCCTCCACGGATTGGATTGGCGGCAGGTAATCGGCCATCAATTCCCAGTTGTCGCCATTATCGCGGGAATAAAATAATTGGCCTGTGTCACTTCCAACGTAGATGCCTGCATCTTCAAAAGTATCGGTTGCCATCGCCTCGCGCAAAACAACCAGATGAGCTTTATCCGGCAGACCTTTCGTCATCCTTTGCCAGGATTCGCCTGCGTCACGGCTTTGCCACACGGAAAATTTCCCGTCCACGCTCAGGCGATACTCGTCGCTTTCCTCGAGCGCAATATAAATTGTTTTTGGGTCCGTGGGGTGGATCGCAATCGGAAAGCCGAAACGCGCCGGTAATTTTCCATCGCCGATGTCGATCCAATCTTCGCCCGCGTTGTCACTGCGATACACGCCGCAATGATTCTGCTGATAAAGCAAATTTGGATTGGATGGGTGCATGGCCATTTTATGTACGCACTGACCATATTCAGGGAATTTATTTGGCATAAAGTCGGCACGGACATTTTTATTGAACGGAGCCCATGTTTGTCCGCCATCATCGGTGCGATAACAGCCTGCCGCCGATACAGCAATGTACATACGATTAGGATTCGTCGGGTCCAGCAAAATGGTATGCAGGCACAAACCACCCGCGCCGGGGTTCCAGTTGCCGCGATGCGGGTGATCGTAGAGCGCTTCGTTCAACGTCCACGTCTCGCCGCGGTCTTTGGAAACAAACAAGGAAGCAGGTTGTGCGCCTGCATATAATACGTTCGGCTCACTGGCGCGTCCCGGTTTGATATTCCAAACCTTGATCATTTTTTCGGGCTTGTCTTTTATGCTTTCGCCTCCCTCGGAGCGGAAGGCTTCATCCACCGTGCTGGATGGTCTGCCGGATTTCGACGGACGCGGGATGATAGGAACCTGCTTTGCCTGAGTCCACGTTTTTCCAAAGTCGTCGGAGTAATGGGTGGTGGGGCCGTAGACAAAATGGTCCACTGCCGCGTGGAGACGCTGATCGCGCGGATCCACTTGCATGTGCATTACATTCCAACTTTTGAAAAGAATATCGCTGACTTGCCAATTTTTTCTTTTGGCATCACTGGAGAAAATAAAGCCGCCCTTTTTTGTGCCAACCAGAATGTTGACCTTTGCACTCATCACAGCCTCCTTGTACAAATAAACAGAATATATGTTCTAAATATTATACCATAACTGTCCGAATTCGATCAGAGAAAATAAAAAGGACAGGCCACGGGCTGTCCTTTCATGTTCAGATAATCGTCTGTTTGACTGACCGCAAACCATGATTGGCATCCTTTGATTGCCAAAGTAATCCTATGGTGACCATTGCAGGGGTCAATATTGTTAATATCGTGAAGGGGATGATGAATAAAGATACTATGGCGGTGCTTATCGCAAACCAGTTGCGATAGTTAATATCTTTTACCAGAAACCAGCCTGGCAAGATTAGCATAACATAGTCGTAACTTCGGCTGTAAGGGATTATGAGAAAATTTACAGAGAGAGCCAGAGTAATGACTGAAATGCTCAGACCTTGCTTGTACCACTGATACAACACATAAATAGCCAATGGCGCAAACAGCCAAATCGGGATACCCAATTCTTGCAAGCCGATATAACCTGATGCAACGAGCCCGGGCTTGCCTCCTCGGAAATCACCGGCTAACCAGGCTGACAGCAACTCGCTTATCCATTTTGCATCTGTAGCAAAGGCAAACAGCATTACGCCAATAATCCCTATTACCAACCCCGTTACAAGATTCCAGTCCCTGCGACGGATGATTTCCAATATACAGAGCAAATCTGGCAGGATAGCAAGATGAGGTTTTAGGGTTGTGATTAGGAAGCTGACCACTATTAGTATTACTGTCGCTGTGTTTTGCCTGGGTTTAGTTGAGATATACCAGCAGAGTAGTAGTACTGCCAAACCAATGAGGGGCGAAGCTTGTCCTGTAACATAGCTAAATAACGATCCCGGCATGATGAATACACAAGCAATGAAAACCATCTTCCAGGGACTGGGACGCAATGAATTTGTCCAATGAAACGACAGGGCGATGGATCCGCCTATTGATGCCAAACTGACAATTAGCCAAAATAATGCTGCCACTTGATTTGGCATCAGGATGAATGGCAACATTACAAGCGCCATCCACGGCGGAGCGAAGAACTCGACCGTATTGTATGGGCTTATATGACTCCAAAGTAAACGCGAGGCCGTCCAGTAATGCTCAAAGTCCAACGGTTGAAAACTTGGGAGTGCAGATGCTATTACAGAAAGAGCCGCCAGCCCTAATGCAATGGCAAACAGAAACAAAAGCGGCCGATATACTTTGGTCATGGATTGTTTTGCTGTTCGGGAAATTGATTTGTTCTGGAATGCCAATTGGAGATTATGCTGAAGGCACAACTTTTTTGCGCTGGCGGCACGACCTCATATATCAGAAGACTATGCCGTAACAGGCCGGCCTGGACCTTTTTTATTTCTTATCGTCATCGCTAAGTGAAGCGATGGCGCGTAATAAACCAAACACCAACACGCCGATCTTGAGTCCATCGCCGGTGGTGAGAGCGGTTGATTTTTCATTTTTGGATGCGCGGCGATTGAGGAGTACCGCCGCGATCAGACCGGTGAAGGCGCCGATCAGTGCGCCGAGAATTAAAGTTCTGCTGCTATTTTGCATATCGACTTACATCCTTTCCTGTGCTTTTTTGATGGCGGTTTTGATGACTTCGCCAAGGTCCTGGAATAGGATCACGGGTTTGTGGGCAATCTTTTCAATGGCCTTTGCTCCGCTTTCGATGCGATGGAAAATCACCTGCACTTGATAAGAATACGGCGGGATGAGATTTGTCAAACGCATGAGGAGATAAATGACGGCGATCAATAGAACCAGGAAGATCAATCCTGCCACGATGAGTGGAATCACCAGCCATATTTCGGACATGGCCGCCCAGCGACCGACCTCGCCGTTATCGCGGAAGGTGGCGATGCTGGTTAAAACAATAACTGCGATGAAAATCAAAACTGTGAGAATGATGGGAAACAAAATCTGCTGCCAGACTTGTTTACGATGCAATTGGTAGGACAGATGATCTTCAGGGCGTGGGAGGGGCAGGGGAGATTTCATTGCTTGTATTTTAGCATGAAAATAAAATAGACCCTAAAGGTCTCTGAGACCTTTAGGGTCTATTTGAATTTTGTTACCGTCTATTTCTCAAGAAAGTCGGGATGTCGAGATCGTCGCTATTGATGGTGGGCGGCAGCGCGGATTTTGATTCGGATGCAGGTTTCGAGAAGTCAGCGCTGATGTTGACGGATTCGCTGGGGCGGAAGAGTGAAGATGCCGAAACGGGAGCCGGTTTCTCGGTCCGGGTGGAGAGGCGTTCGAGAGCGCGTCGCGGCACACCGGAGCGTTCGAATCCGGTGGCGATGACTGTCACGCGGACTTCGTCGCCCATCTCGGGATCGATGACCGCACCGAAGATCATGTTGACATCCGGATGCGCGGTTTCGCGGATGATGGCCGCCGCCTGGTTGACCTCGAAGAGGGTCAGGTTCGAACCGCCGGTGACGTTGAAAAGTACGCCGCGCGCACCGTCGATGGTGATGTCGAGCAGTTGGCTCGAGATGGCTTGCTCGGCGGCATTTTTGGCGCGTTCATCGCCGGAGCCTCGGCCGACGGCCATGAGGGCTGCGCCGCCTTCGGACATGATGGCGCGCACATCGGCGAAATCAAGGTTGATGAGTCCGGGCACGGTGATGAGTTCGGAGATACCTTGAATGCCCTGGCGCAAAACATCATCGGCCATTCTGAATGCATCCTGCAAACTTGATTTTTTATCAGCAAGTTGAAGCAGTCGATCATTCGGGATCGAAATGAGCGTGTGCGCGTGCTCCTTCATTTTTGTCACGCCCGCTTCAGCGGCCTGCGAACGTCGTCCGCCTTCAAATGTAAATGGGCGAGTCACAACGCCGATGGTCAACGCGCCGCATTCCTTTGCGACTTGCGAGACGACTGGCGCCGCGCCGGTTCCGGTTCCGCCGCCCATGCCTGCGGTGACAAAAACCATATCCGCGCCTTTGAGCACGTTATAAAGTTCATCGGAAGATTCTTCCGCGGCCTTGCGTCCGATTTCAGGATCACCGCCCGCACCGAGTCCGCGTGTGAGTTTATCCCCAAGACGGACGCGCATGGGGGCCTTCGATAAAGTGAGGGCTTGTGCATCTGTGTTGGCAGAGATGAATTCAACGCCGCTGATACCTTCGTCGATCATGCGGTTGACGGCGTTCTGTCCGCCGCCGCCCACGCCGATCACTTTGATGCGTGCGAATGCTTCTACTTGTTGTGTGTGTTTGTTGTCCATTTGTTCCTCCGAGTCGATTCTTATCGCGATAATGCTTCTTTTATCAGGAGAACATAGTGCGAGATTTTAACACCATGTTTCTGATTTGAGGAGGTCTACGAGCCACGAGTTATCCACAGGACGATTCGTATAACCTCATCAATTGATTTCATGTCATCACTGCTCGAGCCGCCGTCCCCGGCGGCGGGTCCAGCGCCGAGGACGGCGCTGAGAGCAAACGTCACGGTAACAACCTCTTCAACCAATCTTTGATTTGATCAAAATTCATACTTGCTTCTCCTTTCGATCTTCGGCCTTTTTTGTATGGCCTGCTGACTGATAAATCATTTTCGTGCATGGCAAGCGCCCAGTATAAAAGCCCGACACTGGTGGAATAAGAGGGGGAGTTGAGACGATCCACCATGCCTTTTAAATTTTCAGGCTGCGCGGTGCGGACGGACATATCGAGCACTTCGCTTGCCACGCGGCGGATGCCGGGCAATGCGCTCGTGCCGCCGGTCAGCACCATGCCAGCCGGAAGCAATCCGTCATAGCCTGAGCGTTTGATCTCCTGCATGATCAGCGTAAACATTTCTGCCGTGCGCTCTTCGATGATGTGCGCCAGGTCCTGACGATTGATGCGAACCGGATGATCTTCACCGAACGGGCGGATGCTGAAATATTCCTCGGCTCCGATCTCGGAAC
>JAJYOH010000541.1 GCA_021796315.1 Chloroflexota bacterium | reverse complement strand
GGATTGGCCGCCATGCTCTCGCTCAACCCGGACGGGGATTTGGATTCCGTTGCCGAAAAAATGACCAGAGCCTTGAGCGCGGTCAAGACCGGCGAGATCACGATTGCCACGCGCTCGGTCGAGATCGACGGCGTGAAAGTGAAAGAAGGCCAGGTGATTGCATTGCTGGACGGCAAATTGGTCGTCTCTTCAAGCTCAATCGAGGAAGGCGTATTGGCTCTCCTTAAAAAAGTCAAAGCCGAAGCGTATGAGCTCATCACGCTCTTCTACGGCGAAGATTTTTCACACGCTGAAGCGAATAGCGTGGCCGATCTGATCCGTGAAAAATATCCGGATCAGGAGATTGAAGTCCAGGAGGGCGGACAACCATATTACCAGTTTATTATTTCGGTGGAATAAGATTCAGTTCTCGCATTTTTTCAAATCACTATCCCGACTGATGGAGCGTGGAAATGAAAAAACCAAACTGGTTCACCTCACGTCTCGAACTGTTCAATGCAATCCTGATCGCCGTCGTTTCGTTAACGACGGCGTTTGCTGTCTGGCAGACGAATGTCGTCGGCTCGAACGCCGCGGATGAGGGCCGCCTCGGCTTGATCAACGCCGTGAAGAAGCAGGCCTTTGCCAACGAGGACGAGCGGCAGTTGTATCAGGAGGCAGGCTTTGCATTTCAATATGCCGTACAGCAGGCCGAAGTCCAGGTATTGGAGGCGAGCAATGATCCCGCCTCGCAGGCGCGCGCCGCGAATCTCAAACAATATCTTCTGCCGAATCTACAACTGCTTGCATCGCCGCTCGCATCGGATTCTGTTTATCAAAAATCCGACGGCACGTATGATTTGCAAAAACGCCTGGACTCGATTCGGGGCAAGCAGGGACTCGGCCTCGATCCACAGGCATCCTTCAAGCGCGCAGATTCTTTTTATGCCGAGCAGCGCTGGCTTGTGATCGGAAGTATCCTGCTTGCGATCAGTTTGTTTTGGCTGGCGCTGGTCGAGATCAGCAAAGACCGCTGGCGCGTGTGGGAATTTCTCATCGGCGCGCTGGCTTATCTCGTTGGATTGGTCTGGTTCCTTGGCGTGGAAGGAATTTTCTTTTTAGCGCGAGGTGGATGATGAATGAAAATATTTCACAACCCGAAAACAACGATCGGTATAAAAGCCTCGCCATGCTTCTGACAGTCCTCGCCACGGTGCTGGCCGCCATACTCGCGGCTTTGCAGGCCGATGCCAGCGTCCGCTCGGACGTTGCCAATCGCGATTCACAATATCTTGCCATCCTTGCCTCCGGCGAATTAAATCGTGCCGGGCTGGAAGGAAGTTATGAAATGAGCGTGTTTGGGGATTATCTTAAGAATCTTCAGACGAGCACGGTGTTCCAGTTGACTGCCTTGCAACAGCAGCAAGCCGGGGATAAAACCTCCGCTCAAACCACGCTGTTAGCGGACACCGCTCAAGCGCGCGCAGACGCCGCCAGGAAATTTTCCGTTTTATATAACGACCCGCGCTATATGCCCGCTACCGCAGACGGCCAGCCGGATGTGCCGAAATATATTTCCGATCTCAATGCGAAAGCCAACGATATTGTCACCCAACAAAACAAGGCCTCTGACGAATACCATCGCTGGAACAACAAATCTGATTCCTACGTCACCGCGCTGACCATTCTTGCGTTCGCATTTTTCCTGCTCGGCCTGGCGCAGGTTGTGAAAATTACCCGCTTGCGGCTGGCCTTTATCATCATGGGCGGACTGGTGCTCGGCGTGTGCCTGATGATTGCCGTAGTTAATTTGATCGCATGAATTTATGAAACTCGGCATCATCACTGATTCAACATCCGACCTTCCCAAACATTTAATCGAACAACATGAGATAGAAGTTGTGCCGACCATTTTGATTCTGGACGGCAAGGAATACGCAGACGGCGAAGGAATCTCGCGCGAGGAATTTTATACGCGCCTTCCAGCGTTTCAGACTCCGCCGACAACGGCCGCGCCTTCGATCGGAGAATTCTCAGCCCGCTACCAGCGACTCTTGGACAAAGGCTGTGACCACATCATCTCGATCCACGCCGCAGGCGCGTTGACCGCCATCTTAAATGTCGCGCGTCAAGCCATGGATAATTTTCCCAATCGCATCACAACAATAGATAGTTTGTCGCTTTCAATGGGACTCGGCTTTCAAGTTCTCGCTGCCGCCGAAGCCGCAGAAGATGGACTCGAAGCAGCGCTGGCCGCAATCGAATCCACGCGCAAGCGATTGAATGTTTTCGCCGCATTGGATACGCTGGAATATCTGCGCCGAAGCGGGCGCGTCCCCGCCGCGGTGACGATGCTCGGTTCAGCCTTGAGCATCAAGCCGCTGATCGAAGTCGCTGATAGTCAGATCAAAGCCATCGGCGCGGTGCGGACAACTCGTCAGGCCAACCAACGCATGATGAATTTTTTGAAATCTTCGGGAAAATTGGAACGGCTGGCGATCCTGCACACCGGCGCGGAAGCGCGCGCGCGTGAATTTCTCCGTGAGATCATGAACGAGATCAGCCAGTCCGTGCCGCGCGAGATCATGATCTTGAACGTGACCACCGTGATCGGCACGCACGCCGGTCCGAACGGGTTGGGGTTTGCGGCGGTGAGAGAAAAATAGAACACAGATTTCGCGGATTACTCACACGCACATGGAGATTTAAAAAATCCGCGCAAATCATCCAATCCGTATAATCCGTGTCCCATTCATTTCCCCATGATAAAATAACTCCTATATGTTGCCATCACTGGAGAAACTCCGTAAATTTTTTCGTCTCGAACACGAAAATAAATATGAAAACACCGCCATTATCGGCGGACTTGCCAAAATGCTCGACTTCTGGGAAGCCGAAGCGCGCGCCGATGGCGTGACCGAAGAAGTCATCCAGGCTGTTATTTCGCGCCTGCGTTCTTACGACGGTCTGAAACCCGAAGGCCGCGCGGACGCGCTCAAAGGTCTGTGGAAACGCATCCAGAATCAGTATCCCGAAGCCGGGCAAAAATCCGAGCAACGGCCGCAACCTCCTCAACAATCCAAACCTTCTCAACAACCTAAGGCTGAAACAGACGTTCCTACCCGGCCTGTTCAGCAACAGCGACCTGCCGCGCCTTCGCGCGCCGAATCCGCACCAGGCGGCAAACATAGCCAGACGCCCGCCGCGCTCAATGCCGCATTGACCGTCTTACAAGGCGTCGGCCCGAAGCACGCGCAAACGCTGGCCGAACTTGGAATGTCCACCCTCGGCGACATGCTTTATTATTTCCCGCGCCGCTACGAAGATTATTCACAGCTCAAGCCCATCAAAAATTTATGGTACGGCGAAGATGTCACGGTCATCGGCACCGTACAATCCATTCACACCCGGCCGATTCGCGGCGGCAAGGCCAGCATTGTGGAGATCATCATTTCAGATGGCACCGGCGCGCTGAGACTCTCATGGTTCAACAATCCATGGATCGCCAATCGTCTCAAAGAGGGCGAACAAATTTCAGTCTCCGGCACGGTTGAACAATACCTTGGCCGCCTCGTTATGAACCAGCCGGATTGGGAACCGGTCGAGATCGAACATCTTCACACCAACCGCATCGTCCCCATTTATCCGCTCACTGCCAAGATCACACAGAAGTGGCTTCGCAATTTGATGAAGCAGGTCGTCACGTATTGGGCGCCCGCGGTTGTCGATGCGTTGCCCGATAGCACGCGCAATGCCGCCGGACTTCTGCCGCTTGGTCAGGCTTTGCTTCAAGCGCATTTTCCTGATTCGCAGGATCAACTCAAAGCCGCGCGTGAACGTCTGGCCTTCGATGAAATTTTCTTTTTGCAGATGGGAGTGCTGCGTCAGAAGCGCGATTGGAAACAAGCCGATGCACGCCGCTTCTCAATCTCGGACGAATGGCTGGGTGCGCGTTTAAGCGGCCTGCCCTTCACGCTGACAAATGCCCAGGGACGCGCCATTGGCGATATTCGCGCTGACCTTGATTCTGGCAAAGCCATGAATCGACTCTTGCAAGGCGATGTCGGCTCAGGCAAAACTGTCGTGGCCGCAATTGCTGCTGCGATCATTACGAATAATAACTCGCAAGCCGCCATCATGGCGCCGACCGGAATCCTGGCAGAACAACATTATCGCAACTTCACCAATTTGCTGGCGAATCCCTCGCCCCCATCCCCTC
>JAJYOH010000058.1 GCA_021796315.1 Chloroflexota bacterium | reverse complement strand
CTCCCACCGCGGCCATTGCCTTTTTCACCTTCGTAAAGGCGGAAGGAAGATTCCCCAGCAATGCAGCAGTTGCACCAGTAGCACCAGAGAGTTTTAGAAAATCGCGGCGGGTAACGGGGGATTTTGTGGAAGTTGTTTTCGTTGTCATGTTAGAACTCCGATTTCTTGGAGTAGAGGGGCAGGAAGTCTGTACCGAGCAACAAAGCCAGGATGACAATCCCCAGCACGCCGGATGCCACTGCCCACTCGACGGGGCTGGGTGAATAGCTCAACGTCAAACCGGGGCCTTGGTAGGCTGTTTCAATGTTGTTCAGTACACTGACGTTCAAACCGGGAACGATAATGAGATAACGCGCCACGCCGTTCCCAATCAGGATGAGCAGACCCATCAGCCCAGTCCATAATTGATTCTGTGCCAGTTTGGGCTGGACCAAAACGATCAGCGGGATGACCGCGCCAATGATGATTTGGACGCCCCAGAACCATAACGCGTATTGTCCGCTGATCAATTCATTGATGGAATCCCTCAAAGATGGCACATTGCCATATAGACTTTGTGAGAAATATGCCCAGACGAAGTAAAGCGAGATCACCAGCAAGACCACGCTTGCCAGACTGAGAATACTCAAGGCTTGTTTCGTTTCTTCCCTGGGACTGACAAAGGCTTGCACAACCAATGTCATCGCTGCGCCGGAGAGCAGCGCCATAAAGACAAACTGCACTGGCAGAAGCGCCGCGTGCCAGTAGAGACGCGTAGCATTGTCGCCAAGAAATTTGCCGGGTGAGCCTGCCGCAAATAAGGCAGCCACAAAACCCAAGCCTATGACAATCTTCAATCCAGCATTCTTCGGCTGGCGGACTGCAAGAATCAAGGCGATTAGAGTCAGGATGCCAAAGATGGTGTACGCCCACACATCCGCCACCACACCGGAGTTGAAGTTGGGTTGCAGAAATGCTTTCCAGATACGTTCCATGTGGCCAAGGTCGAAGCCGATGGACATCATGGCGACCGCCAGCGTCACCAGCGAAGTCCATAAAGCGGGTTTGCCATAGCCTTTGAATGCTTCGATTCCAAATAGGTATTCCAGCGAGGCGACAAAGAAACTGCCAATCGCGATTCCGCCAAAGAGGAAATACACAGCTACCCACAGTCCCCAGACCACCGCAGAGCCATATGAAACGTATTCCTCGCCAAAAGCGAAACGTTCATAAAAACCCCATAGGCCAAACAACAATGCGATTACACCAAGCGCGTAGATCACTTTTTTCAACATGGCTCGCCTCCTACACCAGATAATAGACGCGCGGCTCAGTACCAAGTTCTTCCTTGAGCCGTGTCACGTTGTTGCCCGAGATCAATTCGGATACCAGCGAATTTGGATCATTGGCATCGCCGAAGTAAGTAGCGCGTCCAATACAGGTTGTCGTGCAGGCCGGTAGAATGCCATCCTTGATGCGGTGCAGGCAGAAATGACATTTGCGGACGTTGCCAACTGGCGAATCGTGTCCATTGCGGACGCGAGCTTCGCTGTATTCGAAATCAGCTAGCCGCTCATATCCATCTGCATTGGATTGTCCGAGCATGAAGTCCACATTGTTCGGCGTATTTTGTAGATAGGTCTGCCCGAAATCAAACGAGCGCGCGCCGTACGGGCAGGCTGGGATGCAACTACGACAGCCAATACACTGATCGTAGTCAATGACTACAACACCGTCCTCATTTTTATAAGTGGCATCCACCGGGCAGACTTCGGTGCAGGGCGGTTTATCGCATTGCAGGCATGGGCGAGGCAGGAATTTCAAAGTCGTGTTTGGATATGTTCCAATTTCCTCCACCAGCACCGGACGATACACCACTCCGGGCGGCAGTTTGTTCTCGGCGATGCAGGCAACGGTGCAGGAAGTACATCCCACGCACTTGCGCAAATCAATCACCATCACCCAGCGCCGCTCCGAGGCAGGCTTCTTCAGTGCGCTCTGGAGCTCGCGCTCCATGCGTACCAGAACATCCTCTTTCACCGGCAAGTCAGCCACGGGCAGGGCAGAAATCTGCAATCCATCCAGCACAGGGGCAACCAAGCCAGCAAATGCCTCGGAAGCATATTTGTTCAGCAAAGATGCTTCGTTCGGTTTGGACATTGAGCTTCTCCTTCAAAAACTAGAATTCGAACATAATCGCGAGGACAGAGTCCAACAAATTCCTCGACCATACTTTATCTAATTTGCATTTGTCGGGATAGAAGGAAAAATTGGATAGTTTTCCGCGTCTGGTCAGGAAAACCCCTACACTACACGGAAATTCATCATATCGAATCACGACGATTGTTACATTCATGGAAATGGCTTTGGCGCTACAATATATTCAGATTTATGAATATGACGAACCGAGTTCTCCTAAAAATTTCGAAACAGGTTGCCTCGCCGCTTGAGGCCATCGCCTCACCCCAGCGTATTGCTATCCTCATTGCCATTGGAAGAGGCGAAGCATGCGTCTGTCATCTCGAAGCCGCACTCGGCTGGCGCCAGGCATACATCTCCCAGCATCTGATGGCTCTCCGAAAGGCAAATGTTCTGCAAGATCGACGCGAGGGCCGTTATGTTTTCTACAGTATAAAAGATCCATCTCTTCTGAAGCTGATCCTTGCTTCTGCCCACCTTGCAGGACTCGGCCCGGAAACGGTTTCCGCACTCATCAACACGGAAAGGAACCCATCCTGCGAGTGCCCACAATGTTCACCTGCATTGATGACTGCTGAACGCCTGAAAACAGCATGAACATCCTTTCCCTCCTCACCGAATTACTATATGGTGGGCTTGGCAATCTCGCTTCGTATCTTGCGGCACACGTGCTTTTATGTTTGCTTCCCGCCTTTTATATTGCGGGAGCCATGACAGCCCTGATCCCTAAAGAGACAGTCACACGTTTTCTTGGATACAACACACCTAAATTCATTTCCTATCCCGCCGCGGCTCTGGCAGGTTCCGTGTTGGCAGTTTGTTCCTGCACCATCGTTCCCTTGTTTGCCGGCATCTATAAGAAGGGCGCCGGGATCGGTCCCGCCATAACATTCTTATTCTTTGCCCCTGCCGCGAACATCTTGGCGCTCATTTATACAGGCGGGGTCATCGGCGCGGATTTGGCATTTGCGCGTTTGTTTCTCTCACTGGCATTTGGAATTGGAATCGGCATCATCATGGCACTCATCTTCCGCCATGAAGATGTTGAACATGATAAAGCCATTGACACGATATTTGCCGCACAGGGGAAAATGCGACGCCCTGCCCTGATTTTCCTGCTGATGCTGGTTGCCCTCTTGCTCTCTGGCACTTTTAAAGTCAATGTGCTGACCGATAGCTATGTCACAGTCACGGTTCCCATTCCTAGCATGGATAAGTTTCAGGGTTTTCTCTATAACCTTGTTCCCTATAACGCAGCCAGAGGCGAAGAAGGAGTCACCGCACAGGGTGCGGTCCTTATTGTTCTGCTTATCCTCATAGGTGTTGTATCCTGGAAGGGTATGGAAAATGTCCTGGACGGCTTCAACAAGTGGACATGGTCATCACTCAGCCTCGTTACGCTCACCCTTATGGTTGCTGCAGTCGGCATGTCCCCGCATTCAAATGGGCTGGATCTCTTTATCAATGGAAAGCTCTTTGCTGTCGCGATTGCCCTCGCTGTCGTGGGTTGGATCCTCAGGGCGAAACTTACCGAAACTGAAGCCCGCGAATTCCTTTGGGAATCGTGGAAGTTCGTAAAGCAGATATTCCCATTGCTTGTCGTTGGTGTGTTTGCGGTGGGCATCATCCGCGTGCTCATCAAACCGGAATGGATTGAGATGCTCGCCGGGCAAAATACCCTGCTCGGCAACCTAGCAGCAGTAATCTTTGGTGTGTTCATGTATTTCCCTACTCTGGTCGAAGTGCCGATCGCCAATATGTTCCTCGACTTGGGCATGCACCGCGGTCCACTTCTTGCTTATCTTATGGCTGACCCCGAATTAAGTCTGCAAAGCATCCTGATCGTTTCGACCATCATCGGAAGGATCAAATCCTGGATGTATGTCACTTGGGTTGCTCTCTTCAGTATGCTGGCAGGGCTCCTCTATGGCACTTGGGTGGATGGTACAAGTATGAGCTTGATTGTGCTTTACTTGGTGACATTCCTTGTGGTGCTAGGAGGCTTGCTCTGGTGGATGAGCCGTCGGAACACGATGGTGACCATGGCTCAAAAACCATAGTTTTTGTTTGGTTGTCTTTTTGTCAGAAGAAGGAGGTTGCTATGAAGATCCAAGTCCTCGGCACGGGCTGTCACAACTGCCTGGAATTGGAGAGACGCTTGGCGGATGCTATAGCCACATTGGGACGGACAGATGTGGAAGTCGAGCGAGTGGATGATCAACGAATCATTCGTCACCACATTCCGTTGGATGCGATCCCAGGTCTACTGATTGACGGGCGTTTGGTGAGCCAATGCGAGGTTCCAACGACCGAGACTCTGCTGGAGTGGCTGAAAGCGGTCCCGGTATAACAAAAAATCGAAACATTCAAGGAAAAAAAATATGTTGACCATAAAAATCCTCGGTTCAGGTTGCGCCAATTGCAGGAAACTCGAAGCTCTGACGCGCGAAGTTGTAAACGAAATGGCACTCGAAGCCGACTTCATCAAAGTCACCGAATATCCGGAAATTATGAAGTACCCCATCCTGTCCACGCCCGGGCTAGTGATCAATGAGAAGCTGGTTTCATCCGGGCGCATCCCGCCCAAGGCCGAGATCACGACATTTCTGATGAATGCCTTGGAAGCCGCGTAGCGCGGAGTACCCCTGCATTGCCATGCAGTATTTTTAAAAGCATTGGAGGCGTTTGTGACCCAGGGAAAAAACACAACCAGGAAACTCTCGACACTTGATCGCTACCTGACGCTATGGATTTTCCTTGCCATGGCCTTGGGAGTTGGAATCGGATTTCTTTTTCCCAGGGCCGTCGCGGATTTCAACACAGCCGTATCGGTGGGAACGACCAACATTCCGATTGCGATTGGCTTGATCCTGATGATGTACCCGCCACTGGCAAAAGTCCACTACGATGAACTGCGCGATGTGTTCAGCAACTGGAAAATTCTTGGCCTCTCGCTCATTCAGAACTGGGTGATTGGCCCCATCTTGATGTTTATTCTCGCCATTATATTCTTGCGCGGTTATCCCGAATACATGACGGGGCTGATCTTGATCGGACTGGCACGTTGCATCGCGATGGTCATTGTATGGAATGAACTGGCTAAAGGCGACACCGAATACGCCGCCGGTTTGGTCGCATTCAACAGCATCTTCCAGGTTTTGTTCTACAGCGTATATGCGTACGCATTCATCACGGTTCTGCCCACCTGGTTTGGAATGACCGGCAACATCGTGAACATTACCATTGGAGAGATTGCCAGGAGCGTTTTCATCTACCTCGGGATTCCGTTCCTCGCTGGTTTCTTCACGCGTTTCTTCCTCGTTCGAGCCAAAGGTAAAGATTGGTATCACACACAATTTGTTCCAAAGATCAGCCCGATGACCCTCATCGCCCTGCTCTTCACTATCATCGTCATGTTCTCGCTCAAAGGCAATGTAATCGTGGAGCTGCCACTGGATGTTGTGCGGATCGCGATACCGCTTTTGATCTATTTCGTGGCAATGTTCCTTGTATCGTTCTTGTTGGGGAAAATGATCGGTGCGGATTACAGCAAAACCACCACGCTTTCCTTTACCGCTGCAAGCAACAACTTTGAACTGGCCATCGCGGTTGCGGTCGCTGTATTTGGTATTAATTCTGGCGCGGCATTTGCGGCAGTGATTGGCCCGTTGATCGAGGTGCCGGTGATGATTGGCTTGGTCAATGTAGCTTTCTTCTTTCAAGGAAGATATTTCGGCGCAACAGTTGCTTCTTCGCCCGATATATTGAACGCCGCGCAGGAAGTTTGTCCACCGGATAAGCAGCTGATTAAATAATAATGAAACACGAATCCTCGCTTATGAAGCGGGGATTATTTTTTAAGAGTATATTCAAAAGGATGAATATAATACTATATATATGACGTTATGTACCTTTCGTATTACAGTATCAAGCATACAATAACATTCAAAAGATTGAATAGAGGTTTCGATGTATGAATATCCTGAAGAAATCAAATTATTCAAAGCGCTAACCCACCCCACGCGGCTTGCCATTCTGGAGATTTTGCGCGGCGGCGAGCAATGCGTTTGCCACATGGAGGCCATTCTGAAACAACGACAAGCCTACATTTCGCAGCAACTGATGGTATTACGCGATGCGGGTCTTCTGAAAGATCGCAGGGATGGCTTGAACATCTACTACCGCGTCACCCGTCCGGAGATTTACTCGGTGCTGGATGCAACTCGCAAGATGACAGGCATGCCAACCGCGAAGTTGAAACTAACTTCGATTGCCTGCAGTTGTCCAAATTGCAAGGAGCATCAGAGCCATTCGGTAAACCTGCCCATTGAATTTCAAAATTAGACATAGAAATATTGAAGGTTAGGTAATTGGAAGCAGGCGTGAGCTGCTATTTTATAGTCATAACCTATTCGATAATTTGAATATATATCAAAGGAAAACATCATGGATCAAAGCCTTTCCACTCAAAAGAAACCCGAAATCCCCTGGCGCATGCTCGTCCTGTTGATGTTGGCCCTCTTCACCTGGATTGCGGTATACAGCGTCATTCAACCACTGGCAAATTGGATAGCGTACAACCTTTTGGCACAGCAGCAGGGTTCCCGCTTGGGCGATGCACTGGCTTTCTTTTTTTACGATGTGCCCAAGATCATCCTGCTGCTGGGCGGCATGATCTTTCTGATCTCGCTCCTGCGAACATTTTTCAGCGCGGAGCAAACTCGCGCTTGGCTGGGCGGAAAACGCGAGGGAGTGGGCAATGTGCTGGCGGCCATGCTTGGTATCGTCACGCCATTCTGCTCCTGCTCGGCGGTTCCGCTCTTCATCGGATTTGTTGAATCAGGCATTCCGCTGGGCGTGACATTTTCCTTCCTCATCGCCGCACCAACCATCAATGAGGTGGCTGTGGTGATGCTCTTTGGCTTGTTCGGCTGGAAAGTGGCTGGGTTATACATTGCTTCGGGACTGTTCATTGCGATCATCGCCGGACTAGCCATCGGTCGACTCAACATGGAACGCTATGTGGAGGATTTCGTTTGGCAAATGAAGATCCAGGGCGAGGGCGTCATCGAAAAGCCAACGCTTGAGGAGCGCATCGAACGTTCGTGGGATTCGGTCAAGGAGATCGTCGGCAAGGTCTGGTTGTATGTGGTGGTGGGAATCGCAGTTGGCGCCGGGATTCACGGTTATGTCCCCGATGCCGCGCTGGCTGGAATCATGGGCAGGCAGGAATGGTGGTCCGTGCCTGCGGCGGTTTTGATTGGCGTCCCGCTTTATTCGAACGCGGCAGGCGTCATACCCATTGTCAGCGCATTGATGGAAAAAGGCGCGTCGCTTGGGACGGTGCTGGCTTTCATGATGTCGGTGGTGGGATTGAGCCTGCCGGAGACGATCATCCTGCGGCGTGTGCTCAAGCCGCAATTGATCGCTGTTTTCATCGGTGTGATCACGGTCGCCATCATCATCACCGGCTATTTGTTCAATTGGGTTATGTAGCCGAAGTAGCTGGCCTCAAACGAGAGGAATGGAAAGGATAAAGCCATGGATGTCAAAATTCTGGGAACCGGCTGTGCGGCTTGCCAGATGATGTACAACGACGTGAACCGCATTATCGCGCACAATAACTGGCAAGGCATCAACGTGGAATATGTGCAGGACATCGAGCGCATCATGTCTTATGGTGTGATGACCACGCCGGTGCTGGTCATCAACGAAAAGGTTGTCATGGTCGGTCATCGCGGTACAGCAAAGATCGAACACGCGCTACGTAAGGGCTGCACGGTATGAAAAATTCCGTGTCGGGAACGGAAAGACAAAAATAATCAAAGAGGATTAACCATCATGGATATCAATTCTACATTGCTGGCCGCGGTCATCTTTTCCTTCATGATTGCCTTTATATTTTCGATGTTCGGTCAGGGTGGAGGCTCGGTGTACTCGCCGCTATTGATTCTGCTCGGCTATTCAATCCTTCTCTCCACTTCGACATCGCTGGCATTGAATCTCATCACTTCTTTATCAGCAGGCTATATTTTCTACCGCAAGAAGATGATTGATTTCAAGACATCCCTCATCTTCGCGCCGGGCATTAGCCTTGGTGCTTTTCTGGGAGGGGCACTATCCAAATCATTCAATAACACCGTTCTGCTGTGGGTGTTTGTAATTTTCCTGCTGGGTGTAGGCGCTAGGATGATCTACTCCTATTGGGAAAAGGAAAAGGTTGAGGAACATTCGCCCAAAGACTTGTCCACGGGCATGTATATCCTTATCGCGGTCTTTGGTCTGGCTGTGGGATTCATCGCGGGGCTGCTCGGTGTTGGCGGCGGCATTTTCGTAGTTCCGTTCATGGTCTACGTTTGCAAGATCCCGACCAAGATCGCGGCCGGCTCCTCGCATTTGATCATCTCATTCTCGGCGCTGGCTGGCATCCTCGGCCATGCGACCTCTCATCATTTCGATATTCCCCTGATCATTGTGACCGGCATTGCCGTTCTCATCGGTGGAAATCTTGGGGCAAGAGTCAGTATGAACGTCAAGACCAAAATGATCAAAGCCGGCTTGGGCTTGATCATGTGGGCATTTGCCGCACAAATGCTGATCGCACTTCTCGGATAGAAAAACAGTAAAGGGCGATTTTAAAATGACAACACAACATATTCCTCCTGAATGGGCATTTGAATTTCACGCCCACGAATGTCCCTTTATGCCAATTGGCTATCGCATGGGCAAATTGGCGCTGGCATATCTTAGAGCGGAGAAAGAAGCTGACCATGGCTTCTTCATCTTCCCTGAACTTGGTGAGGGACATCCACAAACTTGCATGATGGATGGAATGCAAATCGCCACTGGCGCGACCTATGGCAAGGTGATGATCGCCAAGACCTTCTACGGCAAACTGGCAGCGACGTTCTATCATCCGCAAAAAGGCGCGGTGCGTTACTCGCTATTGCCTGAATTCATTGATGCAATGGGAAAGTTTGAGTTCTTCGTCTATCGCAAAAAGGGTATTGAGCCTTCGCAAATTCCGCTGGAGGTGCGGCGCGAAGTCATCCAATGGACATATAACCAGCCTGACGAAGTCATCTTCAAAGTGGAAGCCAAACCCGGTTTCAAGTACACGCCTGTCAAAGGCTCATTCAATAAAACTAAATGCAGTGTGTGTGGCGAGTATGTCTTTGATCGCTATGTGCGGATGAAGGATGGGAAGCCCGTTTGCATTCCTTGTTCCGGGTATGAAAAATCTGCGTTGATTGAACGCTAATTCATGGGAGAAAAAATGGATCGCAATGATGAAGTTTACAAAGTTGGTCTCGCATTACATGGACATAAATGTCCTGCCATGCCACTCGGGCTGCGCGCCGGGGAGACGGCGATGAACGCTCTGGGCGTGGAACATGCGCCTGATGGTCAGCTGACCGCACTGATTGAGATTGACCGCAATCACTGCTCCACCTGTTTCGCGGATGGCGTGCAGGTTGTCACGGGCTGCACGTTCGGCAAAGGCAATATCCGCAGCTTAGGTTATGGAAAGTTTGCACTGACATTGATTGACAACAAAACGGGGCGCAGCGTCCGCGTGGTTGCGACTCCCGAAGCCATGCGCCGCAGTCAGGAATCGGAGTTCATCAAATACCGCAGACGGGGTATGCCTGCTTCGCAGGTGGATGAGAAATTGTCCGCGCCGTTGATTGACCAGGTGTTGGCTGAAAAGGCTGAAGTGTTGTTCAAGGTGGAACCCATTAAAGAGATGAAGCTGCCCCCCATGCTTCCGCACGCCTTCGATACGATTATCTGCGCGGAGTGTGGCGAAGTTACCGTCGAACGTTATGCCCGCGTCAAGCACGGTAAGATCGTCTGCCAGCCCTGTGCGGAAAAAATCTAAATCAAGTACATCGAAGCGAAATGAAAGATCGCATGACCATCCCCAACGCCACTCAACAACCGCGCCCGCAAGTTTCTCTATGGGACATCTTTGCATCCTATTTTATGGTTGGCCTGACTGCTTTCGGCTTCGCCATTCTGCCAAAACTCAAAGGGGTGGTGGAGAAAAATAATTGGATGAGCGAGGATGAAATGAATGAGGGCTTGGCGCTGGTACAGTTGTATCCCGGCCCGATCATGGTGGATTTCACTGCTTATGTGGGATACAAACTGCGCGGTGTGATCGGCGCAACGTTGGCAACCGTTGGTTTCATCGCTCCATCTTTCATTCTAATGATGATTCTTTCGGCTGTCTATTTTGCCGCCGGCTCTTTGCCATGGGTGCATCCACTCTTTTTGGGTCTTGAAGCGATGGTGGTGGGTATCATCTTCCACGTTACGCTCGATTTCGGCGAGCGTGCCCTGAAAGATAAAGTGGAAGCCTTTATTGGCCTGGCGGCCTTTGGAGCTATGCTCTTCAAGTTCAATGCGGTGCTGACCGTGTTGATTGCTCTTGCACTAGGCGCGCTTTTCATTCATCCCGCGACTCCGAACGGAAAGCAGACATCCCATGCTCAACCCGAAAAACAACCCACGCCAGTTAAAGTCTGGTTGGCAATTGGTGCGACCGCTGTGATTGTTATGGCAATCGCTCTCTTCGCCTGGAGTTTGAATTCGGATGTCGGGCGCGTGTCACTCTCGCTCTTCAAAACCGGATCGGTGGCTTTCGGTAATGGATCCACGATCATCCCGCTCATCCAAGCTGATGTAGTGGATGGTTACCACTGGCTATCCATGAAGCAATTTGCGGATGGTATTGCGCTCGGGCAGATCACACCGGGTCCGTTTCTCATCACTGCGGCCTTCATCGGTTACAAAGTGGGTGGTGTGGGTGCAGCTCTGCTGGCAACGTTTGCGATTTTCTCGCCATCCTTTGTGATGACTTTGATCTTTACGGAAGTTTTTTCGCGTTTGAAAAACTTAAGTGTAGTGCGCGGTGCGCTGGCAGGCGTTTTAGCTTCGTTTGTTGGTTTGTTGGCGAGCGTGACATTGCAATTGGGCCAGGTGGGTATCAGCGGCCCGACCTCATTGGTGTTGGCAGGCGGTGCGTTCGTCGCCGTACGCTATTTCAAGTTAGATATCCTATGGGTTTTCCTCGGCGGCGTTGTTCTATGGGCAGGCTTGCTGGCACTGGGACTCGCGTAAACCAAGGATTGAAGAAGGGCAGAACATCGTGACAACTACATTGGAAGTAATGAACGCCTTGAAAACAGTTGTTGATCCTGAAATCCACCGCAACGTAGTGGAACTCAACATGGTGCGCGATCTGGTGATTGGTGATGGGGGCAACGTTTCGTTTACTTTGGCGTTGACTATTCCCGCTTGCCCATTGCGTGATCAAATTGCCGAAGAGGCACGCCGCGCTGTGGGCGCGTTGCCAGGTGTAAAGAGTGTGCAGATCACACTCGGCGCGATGACCGATGAGGAGCGCAATGCTGTGCTGGGAACTAATCCACCGCAAATGGCCAATCACGAGATTG
Organism: Chloroflexota bacterium; assembly: GCA_021796315.1. The sequence goes on along the minus strand of JAJYOH010000058.1, from coordinate 5,473 downwards.
CTCGCGTGATTGCCGTGATGAGCGGCAAGGGCGGCGTGGGTAAGTCACTGGTAACAGGCTTGCTGGCAAGCGCATTGAAGCGTGCAGGCTATGGGGTCGGCATTCTTGACGCCGATGTAACCGGTGCGAGCATTCCCAAACTGTTTGGCATTCATGGTCCGCTGATGGCAAAGAACAACAGGATTCAGCCGATTCAAAGCCGTACGGGGATCAAAATCGTCTCAGTCAATCTGGCGCTGGAGAACGAAAGCAGTGCCTTCGTCTGGCGCGGTGCGATGATTACTAAAGCCATTCAAGATTTCTGGAATGATACCGATTGGAACACACTCGACTTTCTTATTATTGACATGCCGCCCGGCACCTCCGATGCCGCGTTGACAGTTATGCAAGACATCTCGATCAACGGGATTCTCATGGTCACATCCCCGCAATCACTGGCAACCATGATCGTCAAGAAGGCACTAGATATGGCGCAGAAAATGAATGCGCCTGTGCTTGGTATCATCGAAAACATGGCTGGCTTCACTGCACCTGATACAGGCAAACATTACGAGATTTTTGGTCCCAGCCATGCAGAGGAAGTCGCCGAAGCAGCGGGTGCGTCCCTGCTGGCGCGCTTGCCAATTGACCCGCAATTCGCCGAACGCTGTGACACGGGCGAAATTGAAATGCTCCCCACTGAAGCCCTGAACACTTGTGTGGAAGTGCTGGCTCAAAAACAAGCCGAAGCAGTGTAAACATAGGAAATGAGCAACAAGATGACTGGCTCGCAAGAACGAGACAGGAGTGAAGGAGTCTTATGCCCAACACATCAACCACAACCTATCACGTCACCGCCGCCATTCAAGATGACTCGCGTGCCGTCGCGGAAACACGCGGGCACCGCATCACACTTAATGTCAAAAAGGGTTTGGAGGAGGCAGGCTTCAACGCCGCCGAGACTCTGCTCGCCGCGCTGGGCGCATGCATCTTGACCAACATCAACGCTATCGGAGAAAAAATGCGCCTGAATGTGGAATCCGCTCGAATTGAGTTCGATGCGAGCCGCCGGGACGAACCTCCCGCGTTGACGGAAATCCGTTACAAGTTGATTCTCAAAAGTCCTGAACCTGCTGAAAAATTGCAGGAGCTTGCAGACCTTTGCTTCAAGTGGGGCACAGTCACGAACACTCTTGTCAATGGTCTTGTTCCGCACGGGACGCTGCTGATCGAAAAATCATAACAAAGAAGGAGCATGACTATGGAAGTATCCCCTATCCTCAATCTGCCTGCCGCGCATGAAAAAGTGGACAAAGCCGCCACCCAACTTGGTGACTTGCTACGCGAACAGCCTCTCTACCAAACCTACATGCAAGCAATTATGGAGTTGGAAAAAGATCTGCAAGTGCGCGATCTGTCCACACAGATCCAAGCAAAGCGCAATTCTCTCCATGGAGGGAAAGGCAATGCCGAACTGTCAGCGGAACTCCAGCGCCTCAATCTGGAACTCGAAGCGCTTCCCGCTGTCCAAGCCTATCGCGCCGCTGAAAACGAAGTGCACGCCCTATTTAGCTCTGTCAATTCCCTACTGAGTGAATTACTGAAAGTGGATTTTGCCGCCAATGCCAAACGCGGCTGTGGCTGCGGTGGATAAGGAGATAGATCATGAACCCCAACGAACTTCCTCAGGATATTCAGGATGCAGCCCACGCTCTGGCTGATGCAATCCTCGCCGCTTCGCAGGCTCAAGCCTATCAATCCGCTATACAAACCTTTGAAGATGATCCGCAAGCCGTTGCGCTTGAAAAACGTTTCATGGATCTCTATGCAGAGTTGATCGCCCGCCAACAGAAAGGCGAGATCCTCAGCCAGCAGGATATCGCACCGTTCTATACTTTGCGAAGCGAATATTATGCTCATCCGTTGATCGTCGCGCGCAACGACGCGCTCGGCGCGTTCAAACCTTTGCTCGCCGACACAGCTGAACAAATCAGTGTCCAGCTTGGACTCGATTTCACTGAACTCGCTCACGCCGCGTAAAAGATCAGTACGCGGAGTAGGCGGATAATACGGATGAACGCGGAACAGAGAAAATCCGCGTGAGTCTGTGCACTCCGTGTGCAAAAATAAACGAATAGGAGTGACTTATGTCCATCAAAATTGCTGCCGTTACCGACGACGGCCAGACCATCAGCCAGCACTTCGGACGCGCCAAATATTATGCCGTCCTGATCATCGAAAACGGACAGATCATCGCCCGCGAACAACGCGAGAAAATGGGGCACACCCATTTTGCCGGCGAAGAACACGCCGAAGAAAGCGATCCGCGCGGTCACGGCTTTGCGCCTGCCGAACAAAACCGCCACTTCCAAATGGCGGAAGCCATCCGCGATTGTCAGTTCCTATTGGCGCGCGGAATGGGAGCAGGCGCATATTACAGCATGGAGCAGGTCGGCATCAAGCCTGTGATTACCGACATCCCTAGCATTGACGAAGCCGCGCTGGAAGCTGCTCAAGGCGTTATCGTGGATCACAAAGAAAACCTGCACTAGGAGTTTCTCGTGTTATTGCCATTGCTGCTTAAAAGTTTGCTTGCCGCGCTCATTGTCGGCTTTGTCACCGCTTCCATCCAATCCTGGGTGGACCGCTTCTTCCTCGTCATTCTGCTGATCAGCATTGTTGGCTTGCCGGCACAGGATGCGGTAACCATCAATCTGATAGTGGTCTCACTGGCTGCGCTGATGATGGTTCTGCGGCAGACCGAGGTGCTGGTGTCTGTGCGCCAGGATTGGGCGCTGGTGATTGTCCCGGCTGTGGTTGGAGCGGTTCTTGGACGTGTGATCGGTCTGAACATTTCAGCGAGTGTGCTCTTGATTCTATTGGGTATCTATGCCATACTGGCAGGGCTGCGTCTGGCATTCATCCGTCCTTTGCCTGAAAAAGAGACACAGGCTCATCCTGCCTGGCTAGCGCCGATTGCCTTCGGCGCTTCCATTTTGATGGGGCTCTTCTCCGCAGGTGCAAAAGTATTTCAGGTTCCACTCTTCAACATCACACTGGGACGCCATCCCAAACAGGCTTATGCCCTTGCCGCGTTGAGTGTGACAGTCGCCGCACCTGTTGCCCTCGCAACGCAAATTGGGCTTGGCGCGATGCTTACAACTTCACAGATCCTGCTGGCGTTATATTTGTTTGCTCTGATCGTAGGTGTGGCGTTGATAGTTCAACACTTCTGGACATCTAAACTGAATCAAATCGTTACGTGGATTATTGCGCCTATTCTTGTGCTGGTTGGCGTTCGCTTCTTGATGCTGGCTTTGCATTAATCGCGGAGTAGTTACAATGGCTGATCGTCTCGCACGCTGGATTTCCATTCTCTTCGATAGTTCTGTTCTCTCTCTGCCGGTTTTCCTCGCCTTCGGATTCGTGTCGGCGCGGATTCCGGGTTTGCTGTGGGCCATCCTAATGCTTCTTATCATAACAGGCATTCCGCTTGCTTATCTGATCGTTGGCATCAGGCGCGGCTGGGTGAGCGATATGGAACTCTCACGCCGCGAAGAACGACCGCGTTTCATCTTGATCAGCTTCAGCAGTGACGTGCTGGCCTTGCTGCTTCTGCATTTCTTCAACGGACCGCATTTACTTTCGGTGATTGTGTTGACTTACTTCTGTCTCGCCATTGTCATGTTTAGCGTTTCAAATTTTTGGAAGATCAGTATGCACATGGCGGGCGTCGGTGGATTTTCCGCCGCACTGGTCTTCGTCTTCGGCGCGGCGGCAGGATGGACATTTCTTTCCCTCCCGCTGGTGGCCTGGGCGCGTCTGTATCGCCGCAAGCATACCATCCAGCAATTGATTGCCGGTGCGTTGGCAGGCGCGCTAATCGCCGTGTTGGTATTTGGCTGCCTCGGCAAACTACTGTAGGATATGAAACATGAACCCACATCCCAATAAAAGTATTGAAAACAGCTTCATTCTCTCTATGATTCTCACTGCCATTATCCTGATTGCCGAAATTGTCGGCGGTTACTGGACGGGCAGTCTTGCCCTGCTCTCCGACGCGGCGCATGTTTTTTCAGATATCCTTGCCCTCGGTTTGAGTTATCTTGCCCTGCGCCTCTCCGCCCTCCCTCCGAATAACCGTCATAGTTATGGCTATCATCGCATGGAAGTACTGGCCGCGCTGGTCAATGGGGTTTCTCTAGTTATCATCGCCATAGAAATATTCAGTGAATCCTGGCAGCGCTGGCAGAATCCGCAGGCCATCAAAAGCGCGGAGACCATGGCCATCGCATCCATCGGCCTGATTGTCAATCTGATCATCACGTTCGTTCTCGGCAGACACGGTCATGAGCACGAAGAAGGCAAAGATGAAAACAAACCTGAGGACTTAAGCGTCCACAGCGCATTTTTACATGTACTCGGCGATGTGGTTGCAACGCTTGGAGTGATTGTTGCCGCAGGCATGATCTGGCTCACTGGCTGGCAGTGGGTGGATCCGCTAATGAGCATTTTCATTGGCGTACTGATTCTGATCAGTTCGTGGCGTGTTCTAAAGAGTTCCCTGCACATCCTGGTGGAAGGCTTTCCGGAAGGACTTTCCACAGAGAAGATCATTCAGAGCATGACAGGTGTTGCCGGGGTGTTGAATGTGCATGACCTGCATGTGTGGAGTCTATGTTCGGGAAATATCGCCCTCAGCGCGCATGTCGTCACTCTGAATCAGACCCTGAACGATGGCAATCGTATCATGGCGGAATTGAAAAGCTGTCTTTCGAAATTTGATATCGAACATACCACCATCCAGTTCGAGTGCGAAGCTTGCGGGCAGGGCGCAAGCCTTTCGACTGCCCGGGTTTGAAATACTATACTCATCCGCACAACGTGACCGTCGGGATGAAGGAGACCATCCGTTGACTGAAAACTGGTTACTGCTTGCTAAACGGGAACTTGTTTGTAGCGTAACCGCCCACCTGTCAGGGCTACGGATTCCATGATGCCCGCCACTCCGTGATGGCGTTCTTCCTTCGTAAAATAATATGAAATCAAGCCGATGATCACCCCACCCAATATAGGGATTAGCACGATGCTCCATTTGCCCACGAGAGGCTCAATGAAACCAAAGCCACCATTCATGATGAATTGCACCACATCGATCGCGCGCTTGAATGTCCATACACCAAAGCCTGTGGTCAGGCCAACACATACAGAAATGGTGCCCAAACATAGTGTTTGCGAAGTTGGGACGCGATCCAGCCAACCAAGATACTTTGCTTTTAGCGCCATTATCCACCTGTTGAAGAACGAACTAACAATTTGGGTTGTATTTTTACTTGCTTCTTTTCCAATGTCGCCCCCGAGATTGTGGCAAGCAGCATATGAACCAGCTGTCGTGCCACGGTATATACCGGCTGTTCAAGCGTTGTGAGAGGAGGCTCGGTATGTGCCGCATCTGCAATTCCATCGAAGCCGGCCACGGCGACATTGGAAAAGA
>JAJYOH010000540.1 GCA_021796315.1 Chloroflexota bacterium | reverse complement strand
GGCCAACTACTTTATCCGCGCGCTTGCGCAAATATTCATAGTCGGGGATGATGTAGTCCACCCCGAGCATGTCGTTTTCAGGGAACATAATGCCCGCGTCCACCACCAATATCTGGTGATCGAACTCATAGGCGGTCATGTTCTTGCCTACTTCCCCTAATCCGCCCAGGGGAATGATCTTCAATTTTCCGTGCTTACTCATTTTGTTATATTTCCTTTATCCTTTAATAAAATATAGTTAACCGCCTTTGGCGGGTAAGGTCGTTGGTTGACAAATATAAAAATATCCCAGCGGACTTGCTCGCCGGGATTCTCTAAACGTACCGCGTGCAATTGTTCTTACAAAACTGCCAAATGGCAGAAAAGGTCAACATCCGAATGAGAGTAGTATAGCAGGGGAATGAGGATTTGTCTATGCCGGATGTGTTAACTATTGGTTAATTGTTTGTTACCTTTTTTGACGGTGATTTCGTTCCATCATCAGGCCGAACTCGACTTGCTTCTGCTCGATCTGCCTGCGGATTTCACCCCGCTTCTTTTCCTCGACCAAAGCGGACTTCCTCGGGCGTGTCGAAATAAGCCGTCAGGTGAATGGGCTTGCCTTTGCCTGGCAAATTGTCGAACTCGCCGCGCTCCATGGCTTCCTTGATGATGGATTCAACCGCCTTGTCGAAATTCATGTACTAATTTTAACTCATGTCATTGCGAGGGTGTTCTTCCCGAAGCAATCTCGCAATTGAAATTAGGGGATTGCTTCGCCGCATAAAACGCGGCTCGCAATGACATGAAATTTTCGTGGTGATACAATCCAACAGAGAATTTTCACGGAGGCATTCATGCAGTCAGCAAAGCTACGCGCCCGCTATCGTCACATCATGTGGTTTTTCACGCGCACCGCGGCGGGCTTTATTTTCTGGGAGCTTGTTTTGCCGCGCATCGGCCTGCGCGGCGTGACGCGTCGCACACGTTCGGAGCGTTATAAAAGGATCGCGGCCCAATTCCGGGCAATGGCGATTCGCATGGGCGGAGTCATGATCAAGGTGGGACAGTTCCTTTCGGCGCGGCTCGATATTCTGCCGCCAGAAATCACCGAAGAACTTGCGGGTCTGCAGGATGAGGTCCCGGCGGAGGATTTCGACGCCATCCGCAAACTGGCGGAGGCCGAGTTTGGGATGTCGCTGGAGGAAAAATTTGAAGCGTTTGAACCGGAACCGCTGGCAGCCGCCTCCTTGGGCCAGGTTCACCGCGCCCGCTTACGGGTCGAGGCGCCCGAGGCGGAGGAGTTTCGCGATGTCGTCGTGAAGATCCAACGTCCGTTTATCGAGCAATTGATCGACGTCGACTTTTCCGCGCTGCGACGATTCGGCGGCTGGCTGCAAAAATATAAACCCATCAGCAAACGCGTCAATGTACCTGCCTTGATCGAAGAATTATCGGGGACGGTTCATCGCGAAATTGATTATCTGGCTGAGGGAAAAAACGCTGAATTGTTCAGCAAAAATTTCAAAGACCGCAAGCATGTCCACGTGCCGCGCGTGGTTTGGAGTCACACTACGGAACGCGCCTTGACCCTTGAAAATGTCTTCGCGATCAAGATCACGGATTATGAGGCCATCACTGTTGCCGGTATTGACCGCGCTGAAGTGGCAAAGGTTTTGCTGGATATATATCTTAAGCAGATTTTTGAAGACGGATTTTTTCACGCTGACCCGCACCCCGGAAATATGTTCATCACGCCGGTTCCGGCCACGAAGCGCAGAAAAGCCAGTTGGCGTTTGACATTTGTCGATTTTGGAATGGTTGGCGATGTGCCCGAAAATTTGCGGGATGGATTGCGTGAATTATTGATCGGTATTGGCCTGCGTGATTCGGCGCGCGTGGTGAAATCTTATAAGACATTGGGCGTTTTGCTTCCGAGCGCAGATTTGAAATTACTCGAGGAAGCCGAAGCGCAGTTGTTCGAGCGATTCTGGGGAATGTCAATGAGCGAACTGCGCAAGATCGATCACGTCGAGATGCATCAGTTCGCGCTGCAGTTCCGCGAGTTGATGTATGAAATGCCTTTCCAGTTGCCGCATAATCTGCTGCTGCTTGGGCGGACGGTCGCCATCCTTTCGGGCATGTGCACCGGGCTCGACCCGGACTTCAATATTTGGGAACAGCTTTCACCGTACGCTCAAAATCTTGTGGCAAGCGAGGTTGGTTCGAACTGGCAGGTTTGGCTGGACGAGATCGGGGAGTTGGTCAAAGAGTTGATCGCATTGCCCACGCAGGCGGGACGGGTGATGGCGAGGCTGGAGCGCGGTGACTTGAATGTCAACATGCCGCAGGTCAATCGCCAGATTTATCATCTGGAAGGTTCTGTCAATCGCGTGGCAGGAGCGCTGGTCTTCGCGGCATTCCTGTTTGGCGGCGTTCTTCTCCATCAGGGAGGTGACATCACGCTTGGTTATGTTTTCTGGGGATTTTCTGCTGCGTCTCTCTTGTGGATGGCTTTTCTCTCGCACGGACATTCTCCCTGGCGTTAAGATATTTCACCACAGAGTCACACGTGTGCCTGCGGCTCAGTGCAGGCGGAGAGCACGGAGAAAAAAGAAATAGTGGTGGATAAAACAAAACCGCCTCGTTTTTCGGACGAGGCGGTTTTGTTCCGTTTATTCTTTTTTATCCATGCGCTCGAGGGCGGCATCCAACACGCTGCGGAAGGCCAGCAGCATTTCCTTGCGTGCCTTGCGGCGATGCTCGATAAATTCGGGCGGCAGGAAGCCTTTGATGCTCTCGCGCATTTCTTCGCGCGCGGCGTGGACATGCTGGCGGGCCTCTTCGGGGATACGATCAGACATTTTTCGTTTCGTTGTTTTTTCGGCCATAAAGCACCTCGCTTTCTCTGTATTTATTATAAGCCTAAATTGTTTGCTGCACGCGTGGAAGTATCCTTGGAGATAGCAAGTGTTGGCGCTGCGACCGGAATTGAATCACATCGAGTAAGCCATCTTGCTCATTCCGTTGACTGGAAACAACCGCACCCAACCTGGGTGCGGGTCTGGAAGGCTGTCCCTAATCTAAAAAAAGAAACCCAAAACGGCTCGGTACATTGAATGCCCGGACCGTTTTGACTCCGAGACTTTGCTTTTTACCTTTTTATTGCTTATCCCTTGACACTGCTGTTAATCGGTAGCCCGCATTTCGAGTTGAAATTATTGTGTGCATAAATTCATTTTGCATGAAGACTTTGTCTAGTCACAGAGAATACTTCAGCCACGAATTTATCTAACAGTTCGAAGTCTGAAAAATAATGAGACTCAGAGTGATTTGAATAAGTCCGAATTTCAACTGTCCCGCTGTCTTTTCCGCGCGTCCACGTAATTTGTTCAATGGCAGAAACCAATGTACATATTGAAGTTTTATCAAGGTTTCGGCTGCTTGCACGAATTATACAAAAGGGGGTTATCGCATAAACATCTAAATGAATGGTTCTCTTGTATAAAACGCAAATATTGGGAACCTCATTCTCAAGCGGGGATTGTCGAACTTGCCCTGCCACCATGTTAGGTAAATCAGCCATAGAACATTCTAGCGTTGTGTATTCGGGCATGTTTTTTACGTCTAACATTGTTGGCATCCTCCTCAAAAACTATTTGACGCTTGAATTGGTAAACACTTGACAGATAGGCATATCAAAATCGCGGGAATTGCTTGAATAATTTCTTGAGTGAAATCCTACGGTGCTGGCTAACGAATTAAGGATTGACGCGGCGGAAGGGACGTTATTGACTGTAAACAGCTCTTTTCAGCCTTCAACCAGCTTTTTTATCCCGTCGAGTACCATTTTCCAATTCTGCTCGGAATGGTTGGCTTCTTCCTGAGTGTCGTTGTTGTCCTGGGTAATGGTCAGCCTGGTTCCTTCGCCTTCGGCGGACAATTCATAGCGAACGGTTTTGTAGTTTTCGGGGATGTCTGGCAAGCCCGACAAGGAGCTCCAGAAGGTGGAGACCAAAAGCTTTCTCGGCTCGATTTGCAAAACTCTACCCTTGTCTTCATAAGCCTTACCTTCCCAAATACCCTTGTAAGCTATGGGGTTGCCCACCCGCCAATCTGTTGTCACTTCTGTGCCAAACAGATATTGCTTTATGAGGTCTGGCTTTGTGAGCGCGTCCCATACACTTGACCCGGGTGCGTTGATGGTGATTGTAGCTTTGGCTATAA
>JAJYOH010000539.1 GCA_021796315.1 Chloroflexota bacterium | reverse complement strand
TTCTTCCGGCGTCTGGTCGTCCAACTGCAAAAACATCTGGGCGTTGATTCCGTTCTTTCGGGATTTGGCCTGCCTGATTGTGACGCTCATTCGCCGAACGAAAAACTGCATCTGCCCACGTGGACGAAGGGCATTGATGCCTTCATCCACTTTTTCTACAATTTGAAATAAATATTGGTGTTCGTCATTGCGAGGGCGAAGCCCGAAGCAATCGCCTCCGAAAACTGGAGATTGCTTCGGCGGGAAGTTCGCCCTCCTCGCAATGACGTGAGGAGTTTATGGAAGATCGAATTATTACGTACGGCGGTCAAGCCGTCATTGAAGGCGTGATGATGCGCGGCCAAAAGGCCTTTGCCATTGCCATGCGCGCGCCGGACGGCAAGATCGTCACCCACAAGGAAAAGCTCGGCGAAATCTACCGTTCCCAAATTGCGAAGATCCCGTTTTTGCGCGGCGTCATTTTATTGTGGGACGCGCTCGGTCTCGGCATGCGCGCGCTGACGCTGGCCGCCAACACGCAAACCGGTGAAGAGGAAAAACTCGAAGGTCCCGCTCTTTATATAGCCTTGGGCGTTTCACTCACGATCGGGGTTGGATTATTTTTTCTGCTCCCTGCCTTGGCTGGTGGATGGCTGCAAAATTTATTGTCGCCTGCCACTGCCGCCTCTTCATCCGGACCCTTCGGCGTCGCTCAGGGCGGGCTTTGGGCGGGCAACTTGCTCGAAGGCCTTTTGCGCCTGCTGTTATTGATCGGTTATATCTGGGCGATTGGCTTCATGCCTGATGTAAAACGTCTCTTTGGTTATCACGGCGCGGAACATAAAACCATCAATGCCTTTGAAGCTGGCGCGGAACTGACGCCTGAATCCGTTGCAAAGTTTTCGCTGGAACATCCGCGCTGTGGCACGGCTTTCCTGCTGACGCTGGTCTTGTTCTCGATCCTGGCTTTTACTTTGATTGGGCCTTTGCCGATTTTCTGGCGCTTGGTCAGCCGCATTTTATTGATTCCAGTTTTGGCGGGAGTCTCACTCGAATACATTCGCTGGACGGCAAATCATTTGGATAATCCCATTGTGCGGCTGCTCATCAAGCCGAACCTGGCATTGCAATCGTTGACCACACGCGAGCCGGATATGTCCATGCTGGAAGTGGCAATCGAGTCCTTCAATACGATGCGTCAAGCTGAGCGGGAATTCTCTTTGTAGTTTTTTGGATGGCAAATAAAAATGGCAGACGCGAAGTCTGCCATTTTTATTTATAGAGCACAGAAACTGGGCTTACGCGTTCTCGTAGAAGTAGGATTTCGAGACTCCGCCATTCAAGCTTGACTGTTAGAATTTAGCCATGAAGAAAAATATTAAACGCTGGATACTGTTCCTCGCGCTGGGTTTGGCAGGAATCGTTTTGGGTGGAATCTTGTTTTATTTAAACGGCCGGCCGGCCCCGGTTCCAACGAAGGAGCGGTTGTTTGATGGAGTGACATATGAACGAAAAGTCCGATTGTCGCCGCGCCCCTTGATGATCCACGTTATCAAGCTAGATGCGCAGACCGCCAAAATACGTTTTCTCGTCACGCCCCCGGATGATATAAAGGGAAAATACCCATTGCGTGCGCGAACTACAACTCGATTTTTGCAAGAGTTCGGCGTGCAGATCGCGGTCAACGGGGATGGCTTTGTCCCGTGGTGGTCGAACACAATTCTTGATTATTATCCGCACGTCGGCGACCCGGTTGCGCCGTTGGGCAATACAGCCTCGCTTGGAAAATTTTATTGGAAGTCGGATGTGACCAGCCCCACGCTTTATATTTCACGTTGGAATGATTTTTCTTTTACTCCAGTCGAGAATCCTTATAATGCCATTTCGGGCGATTCGATTATTTTACGAGCTGGCAATGTGATCGCCGATCTTGATAACGTTGCTTTGCAGCCGCGCACGGCGATCGGCTTTTCCAACAATGGCAGATTCATTTATCTGGTGGTTGTGGATGGGCGTCAGCTGTTTTATAGCGAAGGCGTGACGCGCAAGGAACTGGCGGATCTGATGAAATCTTTCGGCGCGGATAATGCGATGAATTTGGATGGCGGTGGTTCGTCGACGATGGTTGTCCATGGAAAAGACGGCCAGCCGCGCATTCTAAATTCCCCGATTGATAAAAGGATTCCCAGCCACGAGCGGCCAGTGGCAAATCATTTGGGAATCTTTGTTGGTCAATAATCTAAAATTCGATCTCCCCGATCTGTTCAAAATTTACGTCGAAGGCCGCCTCAGATTCCATCTCTGCTTCGGCTTCGTCCATTGCACCCGCTTGTTTGCCGCGATCACAATAGGAACGATAAACGCAGAAGCGGCACATCTTTTCGTCTTCGGTCATGGGGAATTCCTGCGCTGACGAAATTTCCTTGGCCACTTTTTCAATTGCAGACCAGTCACGCTTGAATTGTGCGGCTGTATATTTGAAGCGCGCCGGCTCGGACGGAAAATCCGCGTACCAATACATCATCTCGATTTGTTCCGGACCGATGGGCTGGCCGCCGTTTAAATTATTTCCAGCCGCCGCCAGCAAGGAGCGGTAAATACGCGTCTGCCAGTGAGCCGCCATCCACTCATCGCGCGGACGCCTGGCATACGTCTTCCAATCTATGATGGTGGCTTTGTTTTCGCCGAGTGCGATCAGATCATATTTTGCAAGCAGGCGATGCGCGCCAAGAGGGGCCGAAAGCGCGGATTCGGTAAATGTAGTGTAGCCACTTAAGCCAAGGTCCGAGATAGTGTAATTTTTCCACCAACGCGCCAGGTTAGGCGTGTTCGCCAGCCGGGCGAGATTCTCCGTCGGCAATCCTAACAAATGCTGTTGAACGAGGCGATGAAAAATCTGACCCTCCTGTTGGCGGCGTTCGTTCTCGGCCACAGGTTCGGACTCAATGGCAGGCCAAGTCAATTGGTCGACATAACGTAATCGAAACCGGCGCGGACAGTCGGCGTAATCTTGCAGGCAGGATTGTGAGAAGGTAAAGGGTTGACGAAGGATATCTGGCATGGCTTTATTTTACAGCAAAGAATGGTGGAATCAAAAAATCGAGGCCCGGGTCTCGATTTTTTGATGCAGTGTACTTTTTACCTTTTGACGAAAATACCCAGGTGATTGGCGACGGCGCGTTCCTGGCCGAAGGTGTTGTTGTCAACGGGCGTGTTTAAGATACGGGGCTTTTTATCGACTCCCTGTATCACCATCGTTGAAGAACCGCCGCCATCCAGGCTCATGCCGGTATACACACCGAAAGAGACCAGCAAACCAGCCAGTTCGGCAAAGGTCGCGCCGATGCTGGTTTCGCGGCCATCCACCACAACCAGAATCAACCAGCGCTTATCCTTACTCAGGCCTATTGCCGTTCGGGGATCAATTTTTGTATTATCTAGGCTGCTGACTGGCTTACCGTTTATCACCAACATTCGGTCACCAGAAACAGCATTAAATACCTGGCCATTGGGCTTTACTGTTCCTTGAGGCTGGTAAAACTGTATTATATTGGTTTGGTTGATAATTAGAATTGGTTCAACTTGTGGCTTATTGAAATATACATTACCGCGCGAGACTGTGTAGCCATTCGGCCAGATGGGGTCGCCGCCGCTGGCACAGTAAACTTTGGGATCGTATTTGGCCGGGTCTGCATAAGTGAAAGCGTCAGCGTTGACAGCAATCTGCACGCCATACTGAGCTAAAAAGTCGGATGTTTTGCGCGAGCAAAGCGGCGGCCCACTTTGCCGAACCGGGGGCGTGACCAGGAATTGAAGTCCGCCGGCTTGCACGTCTATGCCCAAGGCATGCACGATCATTTTGCGCGGCGTCGAGCTTTCTTTTCTGAAATAAGTCACGCCATTAAATATTTTCTGGTTCAGAGAGCCGGGCGTGGCTTTTCCCAGATTGATTAGATACGTGCTGGCGCACCAACCGGTCAGACCATCGACCCGGGTGATTTGCACCCAGCTTCCATCACTGGATGTGCCGGGGGCGGGGGATGCGACCACGTCATCTTTTTGCAGGGCTCCGACCACGGGGCTGCTTGTGTCTGGCCCCGAGCGTACGTCCACCGCGGCTGTTTTAACCCGATACCAGGTTTGATCAGGCGGCGGTGGGGGCGCAACATAAACAGCCAGATAAGCCACGGAACACCATCCGGTCAAGCCATCACTGCTTCGACGGACCGGTAT
>JAJYOH010000538.1:911-4221 GCA_021796315.1 Chloroflexota bacterium | reverse complement strand
GAACGCGGACTAAAATTTGTTTTTGCAACAAACAACGGCACCAAATCACCAGATCAATATGTTGACAATCTGGCCGAGCTGGGTGTCGAAGTGAATGCCGGGCAAATCATCACGTCCGCGTTGGGAGTGGCGCACATCCTCAGCCAGAAATTCCCACAGGGCGGACCGGTCTTTGCCATCGGCGAAGCGGGCGTGCTGGATGCACTGCGCGCGAAAAATTTTGAGCCGCTTTCCGTAGAAGATGCGCCCAAAGCGTTGGCGGTGGTCGCAAGCATCGACCGTCAAATAAGTTTTAATAAGATGATGGAGGCGACTCTGCTCATCCGCAACGGCGCTCCATTTTATGCAACCAATCCAGATAAGACCTTTCCGACCCCGCGCGGAGAAATCCCCGGTGCTGGCGCGTGGATCTCGGTCATTACCACCGCCACAAATGTGGAGCCAATCTATGCAGGCAAACCGCTTCCCTATCTAATGGAATTGGCGCTTGAAAGACTCGGCACACGTAAAGAAGAAACGCTGGTTGTCGGAGACCGTCTCGAAACCGACATCGCCGCCGGTCAGGCTGTGGGATGCCCAACGGCGTTGGTGCTAAGCGGTGTATCTACAAACGAACAAGCCCAGGTATGGACACCCAAGTTGGATTTGATCGCTCGTGACCTGACCGAGTTGGTCGGATAATTCAAGATGCTTATTTATGATCTAGATTTTCCTGCTCTTACCGAGCTTCTCAAATCATGGAAAGAACCTGCCTATCGTTCCAAACAGATCTGGCAGGGGCTATATCAGCATTTCTATCACTCGTCTGAGCAATTTACTAATTTGTCAAAGTCCTTGCGCGAGAAGTTAAAAGAGCTTGATTTTGTTGGCATCACGCCTTCTCTCGTTCAGGACTCCGGCGACGGTCAAACACGTAAAACGCTCTTCAAACTACAGGATGGTCATCTCATCGAAGCCGTGCTCATGCGCTATGATCCAGACACGTATTCGGGGCACGGGCGCCGCACATTGTGTATCTCCACGCAAGCAGGTTGTGCCATGGGCTGTGTCTTCTGCGCCACTGGTCAAATGGGTTTCAAACGTCACCTCACCAGCGGCGAGATCGTAGCACAGGTCATGTATTATGCGGACATGCTTCAAGCGGAAAGTCTAACCGTTACAAATATTGTCTTAATGGGCATGGGCGAACCCTTCCACAATTACGACAACACGATGGCCGCCATTGATCGACTCAACGATGCTGACGGATATAACTTCGGAGCGCGTCGCTTCACCATCTCGACTGTGGGACTGGTTCCGGCTATCAAACGTTTTGCCGACGAAAAAAGACAGGTTAACTTAGCTGTCTCTCTGCATGCCGCTGATGACGCCGCACGCGTGGAAATGATGCCAGTTAATAAGCGCTACAATATCGAAGAGATATTGGACGCCTGCCATTATTATGTTGAACAAACGAGTCACCGCGTGACGTTTGAATGGGCGCTCATCAACGGAGTCAACGACACACCTGAAGTAGCTAAAAAACTTGCAGCGCGCCTGCGCGGGTTGATGTGTCATGTCAATGCCATTCCCCTCAACCCTACTGACGGTTACAAAGGTCAGGCTACTCCGCGCGAAAGGGCAATACAATTCAAAGAAACGCTGGAGCAGGCCAGAATTCCATGTACGATCCGTATGAGGCGAGGAGTAGATATTCAGGCAGGCTGTGGTCAGTTAGCTGGTTTTGTTTTTTAGAGTTTATGGTTTTGTCTTTTGTTATGTAGTGATTGGCTACACGCAGTTTATTTTGTCAAACTTTTTGATGAGAAGATTCTAAAAGTGTTTTGCTTGCATGAAAAAAAATCTTGCAGTATAGTCCAGCCTTATGAGAGATGATATGACCAACGAAAAACCAACACCGTGGCTCGAACGCCCCATCCATCCTGCCCTGCCTGCGTTTACCAATGAACTCGTAATATTCGCCGTCATAATTTTGGTCGACATCGTTACGCGTTTCTACAATCTTGGCGCGCGTGTTATGAGTCATGACGAGAGTCTTCACACATACTTCTCGTGGCTGCTCTACAAAGGCAACGGCTATCAACACACTCCCATGATGCATGGGCCGTTCCAATTCCACATGATCGCGCTCTCATACTTCCTGTTTGGCGCCAGCGATTTTACAGCCCGCATTCCTGCTGCAGTTTTCAATATATCAATCCTCTTTGCGTTATGGCATTGGCGACGATATCTGGGGAAAACAGGGACGATCATCGCGGGCATCATGTTTGTGATCTCACCCTACATGCTGTACTACGGACGATATGTTCGCGAAGACGCCTACTTGGGGTTGTCTGGTGTTTTGATGCTGTACGCGATCCTGCGTTATCTTGAGACCAGCCTGCCACGATATCTTTATTTGCTCACAGGGGCGTTGGTTCTGCACTTTCTTGTCAAGGAAACTTCATTCATATACTCGGCCCAGGCATTGCTTTTCCTTGCCATCTTTTTCATTGCCCAAGTCACACGCCGCAAATGGACCGGGGATGAAAACCTATATCGCGGCTTCATCATCGCATTGGCGATAGGGATTTTGCTTGCAGGCGCTGCGGCCGGATTCGGACTCGCTGGCCGCCAACAGGCATCCGTCAGCGGGACAGAAGTGGCCGCGCCCGCAAATCCAACCGGCGCCACTTCGCCTCTCGGACCTGTAACAACTCCCCCATCTCCTGCCCTTTATGTTGGTCTCGCCGCACTTATAGCCTTCGGCTTGGCAGCCTATTTCTTGATCCGAGGCTATACCTGGGCGCGCATTAAATTAGAACCGTCATTCGATCTGCTGATCCTGACCGGTACACTTGTCCTTCCTCTTCTGACCGCCTTCCCCATAAAATTCAGCCAGACATGGCTGAAAGTTGTGATTCCCACTACGGCACCAGAATTACAGGCCTTGACCACACATGATGTAATTATTATCGGTATTTTCCTGCTGATCATGTTTGGTCTTTCCATCGCCGTCGGCTTGATATGGAAACGTGATTGGTGGAAATATGCACTGGCATTCTGGGTGCCTTTCACTGTTTTCTATACTACAGTTTTCACCAATAGCGATGGATTCTTCACAGGCGTGATTGGTTCACTTGGATACTGGCTTGCGCAACAGGGTGTCCAGCGCGGCAGTCAACCCTGGTATTTCTATATACTGGTTCAAATCCCGATGTATGAATTCCTGCCAGCCTTGGGCGTCATACTAGCAGTCTATCTCGGTCTGCGGCGCAAACCCGCCGGACCCGTTGTGAGCAATGAAATAGACCCCGATACGAACGCGCCG
>JAJYOH010000538.1:0-901 GCA_021796315.1 Chloroflexota bacterium | reverse complement strand
CTTAATCCCGAATCCTGAAGACACAAATTTTGCCAACATGTTCAGCCTTTTGGTTTGGTGGATTGTCACGATTACCATAGCATTGAGCATTGCCGGCGAGAAAATGCCGTGGCTCACTTATCATATCGTCTGGCCAATGATCTTGTTGGCGGGCTGGGGGCTTGGACAACTCATCGATTCAACAAATTGGGAAAGCTTCCGCCAAAACAGGGCTCCGCTTGCACTCGGCATGACCTTTGTATTCCTAACAAGTTTCGCGGCCTGTTTGATCGCTGTGCTCGGCCCGAACCCGCCATTTCAAGGAAAAGAACTTGCGCAATTGCAAGCCACCAGCGCCTTCCTGCTCCCAGCCATTGCCGCCATAGCTAGTGGAGGCGGCCTGATCTATCTGACGCGAGTATGGACAGGCAACCAAATCGCACGCACCTTCACGCTGACCTTCTTCGTTTTGCTGGCAGTGTTGACCATACGAGCATCCTTCCGCGCCTCGTATATCACTTACGACCAAGCCACAGAATATCTTGTCTACGCACATGGCGCAACTGGCATCAAAGATGTAATCAACCAGGCCACTGAAATATCCAAGCGAACAACTGGCGGAATGGGAGTCAATCTGGCCTACGACGCCAGCGCACCCGACACAGGTGTTTCATGGCCGTTCGTTTGGTATCTGCGCGATTTCACCAATCAACACTCGTTCGATCAACCCACACGTTCGCTGCGCGACTCAACCATCGTGATTGTCGACTCGAAGAACTTCGACAAGATCGAGCAGGCCTTAGGCCCGGGTTATTACCGCATCGATTACATCCGCATGTGGTGGCCCAACCAGGATTATTTCGGCCTTGTCAATGATCGGCAGCCAGTTCCGTTTGACAACACGTACTCATGCCAGGGTGTG
>JAJYOH010000057.1 GCA_021796315.1 Chloroflexota bacterium | reverse complement strand
CAAGATCAGGGCGCAATAGAAATTCCTGTTTTCCGCCGGTAACTTTTGTTTGCACGGTGAAGAGATTGAACTCATCCAGAAGTTTCTGGTCAACGTCACGATAAAGCGCATCTTGTGTGACGGCATGATCGCCCTGGAAAAGCAAAAGCGAGGCGGTGCTGTAACGCGGACCGGCGCGTCCCACGCCGATGCGAGCAGTGGTCGATGAAATGAGCGCGTTCACACCCTGTGCATCTTTCGCATTTTTTACGTTCGCCTTGTAACGATGTTCAGGCAGGGTGGGGTCGGGGAGATCAATGGTCAGATCGCCGCCGGAGAATGAGGCGCGAGGTTTAACGGGAACAACTGAAGATGGGGCAGAAGCTGACGAAGCGGAACTAGATTCAAAGGTCGAGGAAGAAGCGGGCTTGACTGCTCCGGCGGCTTTGAGTTCGCGTACGACGGCTTCTACGATCTCATTTAATTGGGTGTCATCCATAAATTCTCCATATGTCATTGCGAGTCTTCGAGAAGCAATCTCATGCTAACAAAGGGATTGCTTCGCTGTGCTCGCAATGACGAGTGGTCAGCGCTTCAAGAAAAATGATGCGTCACCGGCTTTGTCGGTGAGCGCGCCGTTCTTCATGATGCCGATGCTTTCAAGCCATTTCTCGAATTCGGCGGCGGGACGCATGTTGAAGAGTTGGCGCAGGCTGGCTGTGTCGTGGTATGAAGTGGATTGATACGAAAGCATCGAGTCATCGCCCATTGGCAGACCCATGAAATAATTGCATCCGGCGGCAGTGAGCATGACCGCCAGATTCTCGATGGCGTTTTGATCGGCGCGGGCGTGGTTGGTGTAACAAGCGTCGACGCCCATCGGGATGCCGGTCAGTTTGCCCATGAAATGATCTTCGAGTCCGGCGCGCTGAATTTGTCGCGCATCGTAAAGATATTCGGGACCGATGAAGCCGACCACGGTGTTGACCTGGAACGGCGAATAACGTTTTGCGAATCCGTAGTTGCGCGCTTCGAGCGTGAGCTGGTCCCAGCCGTTGTGCGCATCGGCGGAAAGCGCCGAACCCTGGCCGGTTTCAAAGTACATGAAGTTCGGACCTTTGGGAAAGCAATGTTTTTTAGCGAGCGCGTAAGCTTCATCCAACATGCCGACGGAGATGCCGAAAGAGTCGTTGCCTTTTTGCGATCCGGCGATGGATTGGAAAACGAGTCCAACCGGCGAGCCGGATTCCATGCACTTCATTTGAGTCGTGACGTGAGCCAGCACGCAATTTTGTGTGGGGATGTTCCAGGTTTTGATGACATCGTAAGTCATGTCGAGCAGACGCGCGACGGATGAATATGAGTCGTCGACTGGATTGATTCCGATGACCGAGTCGCCAGAGCCGAATGCGAGACCTTCGTAAATTTCGGCGCGGATGCCTTCGGGCGAGTCAGTGGGGTGGTTGGGCTGCAGGCGGCTGGATAAAGTTCCGGGCGCGCCGATGGTGTTGTTGCAATAAGCGGTGACGGGGATTTTCTTGGCGGCGTACATCAAGTCCAGGTTGGACATGAGCTTGGTGACGCCCGCGATCATTTCAGCGGTGAGGCCGTTCGACGCGCGGCGGATCATATCTGGTGTGGTGGTGTCTGCCAGAATCCATTCGCGGAAATCGCCAACGGTTTTATCTTTGAGTTCGTTGTAAACTGTATCGTCCACGGCGTCTTGAATGACACGCGTGATTTCATCATGGTCGTAAGGAACGGCAGGGTTTTCGCGCAGCACTTTCAGCGGCACTTCAGCCAGCACGAGACGCGCCGCAACGCGCTCGGCGACAGTTGCGGCGGCGACACCGGCGAGTTGGTCGCCGGATTTTTCCTCGTTGGCTTTGCCCATGAGGAGTCGAATGTCTGGAAATTCGTAAGTCTTGCCGTGCAGTTTTGTGCGGAGAAGCATGATTGCTCCTTAGAGTTTGTCGTTGCGAGAAGTGAAGCGACGAAGCAATCTCAAGTAACCTACCAGATATCATTACAGGAGATTGCCACGACGGGAAAAAACACCGCCTCGCAATGACGGATATAACCTAATGATAAAAAATCAATGTCTTTACACTTAATGGGACGACACGTCCGTCCATGAGCGGAGTGCCGACATCAATGTAATCGCCTTCGGTCAGACCAACTTGATCAATTACCAGTAAAGAGCGTTCGGGCGCGAGACCTTTTACAGTCTGTCCCAAAGCTTGGGCATAATCTCTTTCAATAATAACAACCAGCGGGCGTTCACGCGGCATGGCGCCGGCAAACTCGCGCAGTCCATTTGCGAGTTGAGAGAGGGAAGTATAGTCTAAAGACCTGTTCAATTCAAGCGCAACCGCGAATGGGTCGGTGGCGATGTTCACGTCCCAGCGGCGGGTCGCGTCAGAAATCGCCGTCGAAACGGCAGCCGGTGTCAGGTCGGCTTGAAGCGCGGGGCGGATGACCGGAACATTCTTCATCGGCAGGATTTCGCGTTCAGCCCAAATCGTCGAACCGGAAAGAGTCACCGTCTGCGTGCTGGCACCCAACACCGTCGCGCGTAAAGTTTCGGAGGGCGGCATGACTTCGTACGAATTCAACACCGGATGCTGTCGCAAAGATTCGGCGAGCAATGGGCCGACATCGTCGTGAAGCGTGGCGTCGGCAACCGAGTTGATTTGAAGCGGTTTGTAATAATAATGTCCGATGCCGCCGGAGAACATCAGCACCGTGCCTTTGCCGGAAACGGGCGTGGGCGGCGTGAGATAAATTTTTTGTGCGAGCGGCGAAGATGTGCCCTCGACGAGTTCAACGGTGAGATCGGCCATGCGATTCGTGAAGCGGCGCAGATCATCCAGCGATGGACTTATGCCAACTTCAAGATGGATTCCAAGATCGTTCAAAATATTTTTGGCAGGCTCGGCAATGTGGCGAACCAGGCCGCTTCCGTGCTCGACCTCGAGGATTCTCCCGCCAAAATTCATGGCCGCCGCGCCGATAATGTTTCCGCTTCGAAAGGTCACGCTGTTGGCGCTTCCGCCGCCGATGTCGATGTTCGTGACGGACGTGTAATGTTCCTGTGAATATTTTGCCGCGCCTGCGCCGCGCCCTGCGATGAGACTTTCAACATTCGGCCCCGCCACGCTGACGACAAATTCTCCGGCCAGACCTGAAAGCGCGCGCAGGATTTCATCGGCATTTTTTTTCTTGGCGGTCTCGCCGGTGATGATGACCGCGCCGGTCTCAACCTGTTTCGGGTCAACGCCTGCGGCGGCATATTCGCCGCGCACAATCTCGCTGAGTTTGTCGGCGTCGATGGTCTCATAATCTTTGAGCGGTGTGAAAACGATCGGGGATTGATAAATTACTTCGCGGCCGGTGATGTTGATGCGTGGAATTTGTCCGGGCCGGGCTACGTCTGTTAAATTGAGACGCGAAAAAACCACTTGGGTAGTGGTGGTTCCCACATCCACACCAACGGAGAGGAGATTGCGCGAGTCGCTCATAAAAAAGATTCACGTCATTGCGAGCGAAGCGAAGCAATCTATTTGCACGAGATTGCTTCTCGAAGACTCACAACGACATAATGGAATTATTCTTTTCTGTAGGTGACTTTGCCGCTCATTTCCAATGAGTCGATCACGCCAACGATGACCGAATCGACTGGGGCATTCGTGGTCTGGTTGGTATATCGGGCAGACGAGCCGTCCGTGACCATGACCAGATCGCCGGTCCCCGCGCTGACCGTATCAACAGCGATATAAGGCTCGCCTTTGACCCTGCCCTCCGTGTCAGCGTCGCGCACGATCAATAATTTTCGTCCGCGAATGGTTTCGTCCTTGATGGTTGAAATCGTCGAACCAATTACAAGAGCAATACGCATGGCATCCTCACAGGCCAAATTCCTGGTATGTATCGAACCGTACTTCAATGATTTTACAGGATGAATAGAGTTTGGGCAAACCCAAACGGATAATTTCTGATGCAACGCGACATCTCTTAGTGAGATGTCGCGTTGCCTTTATTTAGAGAAACTAATCTTGATATTTCTTTTCGATCTCAGCGATCATCTTCTGACGTTCAACAATCCTGTCGCCTTGCGGAACGCCCTGGAAACGGGTGCGCTCACTGACGAACCAGAGAATCAACAAGACAACGATCAGGCCGACAATCAGATATCCAACCAACTCATTTGGCGGTTGGAAGCCCACCCAGACCAATACCAAACCGCCAAGAATGGCAAGGACCGCGTTCGGCTTTGAAAGTGCGCCAAGGTTGAATGGGCCTTTCTCTTTCCAGGTTTTGCCCTCGGCAAAGATGCCTGCGGCAACCGGCATGATGTAGGAAATATACAGGAAGACTGCACATCCAGCCGCGAGCACGATGAAAGCGCCGCCATAAAGGCAGGAAAGGAAAGCCAACGCCGCGCTGACCCAAATGGAAACGGTTGGTACGCGATGTTCGACAGTGACATTGCTTAATGCTTTTGAGAATGGGAGACCATCATCGCGGGCAAAAGCATACATCATGCGCGAGCAGGATGTTACGCAGGCCAGACCGCACAAATAGTTGGCGAAGACAATGCCAACATACAGCAAGTCGAGCAGGAAGGGCGGCATTCTTGAACTGGACAATGTCCAATAGATAACATTCCAGCCCTGGGCTGCCCCGTCCTTAACGCTTGGCATGACCAATACAAAGGTGCAAACCAGGAGCCATCCAAAAGTTATCGAGTAAAAGACGGCCTGCCACATGCCTTTCGGAACATTGATCTGGGCATCGTGCGTCTCTTCGGATGTGTGGGCTGAAGCATCATAGCCTGTAATGGTGTAGGTGACGAGCAGGAGGCCGATCACAAATCCGTATAAAATACTAGTGAACGGCGGAACCACACCGCCACCGGCATCGCCTGAGAAGTTGGAGAAAGTCCATAAGCGGGATAGGTCAATCGCAACAGGGGAGAAGATCAGCAGGGAAAGGATCAATAGGATTGCGACCGCGAAGATCCAGTATCCGCTGAGGTCGGTGAGAATCGTGGTGATGCGGATTCCAAAATGATTGAAGGCTGCATGAGTGGCAATGATCACTCCTACGCCAAGCAGCCAGATCATTCCCGGTAAACCGCTCGTGGCTTGCCATGCCGCGCCGGAAACATCCACATTGAAAATGCCATGCAGAATCAGATCGCGGAAGAGTTGGAAGACGCCTGCATCCACCGATGAAATTACGAAAACGAGGCCGAGTAAGTTGAACCATGCAGTTACCCAACCCCAGGCTTTTCCGCCGAGGATGGAGCTCCAGTGATAGAGTCCGCCCGCAGTCGGGTAAGATGATGCGATCTGTCCCATTGAAAAAGAAACAACCAGGGCGAACAATCCACCTACGAGCCAGCCAATGCCAACTCCGCCGCCGCCGGTCGCGCTGAACGCGAAGGGAAAGGCAGTAATGCCGCCGGCCAAGATACAAATGATGGAGAAAGAAATGGCGAAGTTGGAGAAGCCACTCATGCGGCGGGAAAGTTCCTGAGCATAACCCATTTTATGTAGAACTTGCTTATCGTGCTCTTGTACTTTGTCACTCATATCTATATCTCCTTATGGTTTGGTGAAAAAGGTTTCAGAACAACGGGAAAAGTTCAATTTGGCTGGCAATCGGGCATAGGCCTCCAACTTCAATAATCATTATTTCGGATAAGTTCCAACACGATCTTGGCGGCGTGGTAAAAAAATCAGCCTTTATTGAAGGCTGGTGTTGGGCATTTGAAAGGAAATTTTGTTCGCTTCTTTCCATAAATTTTGTAAATAGATAACACTGGGTCTTCTGAAAGGGTACGCGGAATCAAAATCCGCGCACAGACAAAGTTGTCCACACACGGATGGTTTGCAAGGGGCAATTAGATAGCATGTGACATTATAGCATGTGCAATACTTGCGGCAATTCCGAATCGGCTAATGTGTGCTGTGAATTTTGGTATATGAAAGATGGCGGGTAGGCTTTGCCCTTGACAGGTTTTGTGAATTGCATAAAATAAACGAACGTTCGTTCGTTTTTGTGTTAGGAAATATATGACCGAAGAAACCATTACCAAAGGTGAGCGCACACGTCAGGCAATCGAAGAGGCGGCACTGACTCTTTTTCTCGACCATGGTTATCATGCGACTTCGATGCGCCAGATCGCCGACCAGGCTGGGCTTGCCCTGGGCGGCATTTATAATCATTTTTCCAATAAAGAGGATATCTTTGCCGGCATTGTGGTGGATAAACATCCATATAAACGGGTGCTTCCTGCCATTATGGCCGCAGAGGGGGAGACAGCCGAAGATTTTATCTGTAATGCGGCGAGCGCTTTGGTCTCCGAGTTGGGCAGCCAGCCTGACTTCGTAAAATTAATGTTCATCGAAATCATTGAGTTCAACGGAAAACACGCATCATTAATGCTGCGCGAGATCGGGCCAAAACTTTTGCCGGTTTTTGAGCGTCTTGTGAAAGTTCGAAAGAACTTACGGAAGATTCCCCCCGCTATTTTGATGCGTTCCTTCATTGGGATGTTTTTCTCTTTCTATGTAACCGAGCTGTTTATTGGAGACACCGCATTGAAAAAAATTATGCCTAAAAACAGCTTTGAACTTTTTGTGGATATCTATCTGCATGGAATCTTAGTGGAGACTGCATGAACTCTCGTCTTGTTTCTATTATGCGTAAGGAATTTATTCAAGCTTTCCGTGACCGCCGTACAGTCATCATGATCGTTATCATGCCGATCCTGCAATTATTTTTGCTCGGCTATGCATCAGCCACGGATGTCAAAAATATTCCCATTGCGATCTGGGATCAGAACCAATCTCCGCAATCGCGTGCTTTGTTGGATGCTTTTCGCTCGGCGGATTATTTTCGCATTGCTTATGCGGTGAATTCTCAAACCGAAATTCAAACTTTAATTGAAGAGGGGGACGCCCGCGCCGCATTGATCATTCCGTCCGATTATGATCGCCGTCTGCTTGAAAACAACGCGCAAGTTTCAATGATCCTGGATGGCTCGGATGCCTCCGTTGGCACGACCGCCCTTTCTGTCGCGCAGCTGATAGGCCAATCTTATGGGGCGAAAATTGTCCAGGAGCAGGCCGCGCTTCGAGGCGGATTTTCATCGCCCGGTTCGCCGCTTCAAGTCCGGACCCAGGTCTGGTACAACCCCGATTTGATCAGCGCCTACTTCATGATCCCAGGTGTGATCGGACAAATCCTCTTTATGATCACAACTGTCCTGACAGCCTCAGCCGTTGTCCGTGAGCGCGAACGCGGCACTATCGAGCAATTGATTGTGACGCCAATTCGTTCGTGGGAATTAATGGTCGGCAAGATCACACCATATGTCATTCTTGCTTCTGTAGAAGTGCTTGAGGCGCTTATTATTGGACACTGGTGGTTCAAAGTGCCGGTGGTTGGAAATTTGGGACTCATTGCGTTGAGCTCGGGTTTGCTTCTGCTCTCCAGCCTGGGAATTGGGTTGTTCGCTTCAACCATTGCACACACTCAGCAGGAAGCCAATGTGATGGTGCAGATGACCTTGTTGCCGAGCATTTTTCTCTCAGGCTTGTTTTTCCCAATTGACGCAATGCCGCTTCCGCTTCAATGGATTTCCTATATTATTCCCCTTAGGTATTACATTATCACTCTTCGTTCGCTGATGCTGAAAGGCGCAGGGCTTGGGACAATCCAGAATCAAGTTATTCCTTTGGCGTTATTTGGCGTGGTCATCATGGGACTCGCCGCCCGGCGTTTCCACAAAACTCTTGATTAGCCTTTCGAGGAGACCGCATGAACACGAGACTTTTGTCAATTATCCGCAAAGAGTTTATCCAGATTTGGCGGGATCCTCGTACATTGGCCCTGATTATTGTCATGCCCATTGTGCAATTGTTCCTGCTGGGATACGCTGCCACGACCGATGTTAAAAATATTTCCCTGGCGGTCTGGGATCAAAGTCAATCAACGCAATCGCGGGCTTTTATAGACGCCTTTCGTGCTGCCGATTATTTTCAGATCAACTATGCGGTTGGTTCAGAGCAAGAGTATCGAACCTTGATCGAAACTGGAAAAGCGCGCGCGGCCCTTATCATTCCGGTGGATTATGCGACACGGCTGCAAGATGACAACGCCCAGGTCTCGATGGTTTTGGATGGTTCGGATGCAACAGTGGGCGGCACTGCTCTTTCGACTGCGCGGTTGATTGGGCAATCATACGCGACTAAAGTGTTGACCGAACAATTGGCGCTTACAGGACGCAGCGCAACCATTACCCCGCCAGTGGAGGTTCGCACCCAGGTCTGGTACAACCCGGATCTGGTCTCGGCTTACTTTAACATCCCCGGGGTCATCGGCATGATTCTGTCCTTTATTACAGCTTTGCTTACAGCCACAGCAGTTGTTCGTGAGCGCGAGCGTGGGACGATTGAACAGTTGATCGTGACGCCGATCCGTTCGTGGGAATTGATCGTGGGGAAAATCCTGCCTTACGTGATCCTGGCTTTTGTCGATGTGTTGGAAGTGCTCATTATTGGGCACTGGTGGTTTAAGGTCCCGGTAAGAGGCGACTTGGGATTGATCTTGATTCTCTCGGGCCTATTCGTTCTCTCGAGTCTGGGGATCGGCCTGTTGGCATCCACCATTGCCAATACCCAGCAAGAGGCAATGTTAACCGTGATGATGACGATGTTGCCGAGCATTTTCCTTTCAGGCTTTTTCTTCCCAATCGATGCGATGCCGAAGTTTTTGCAGATCGTTTCGTACGCGGTTCCTCTCCGCTATTATCTTGTAATTATCCGTGCTTTGCTGCTGAAAGGTGTTGGTGCGGATGCGCTTCAAAATGAAATTGTTGCTCTTACGATATTTGCAGCGGTGATTTTAGGAATTGCCGCGGCCAGGTTCCGTAAGAGACTTGATTAAAAATATCCAAATTTGGAGATACATCAAAGGAGTAAATTATGCAAAATAAACGTCCACCTCTTCCATTAATCATCGTGATCGTAGTGGTCGCAGCCATTGGGATCTATTACGGATTTCGTGCATTGAGCGGCAACTCGAACGGACAACTACAAGCCTCGGGAACTATCGAAGCCACGAATGTCAACGTTGCCCCCGAACTGGCAGGCAAAGTCAAGGATGTGCTGGTCAGCGAAGGCCAGAACGTCCAAGCCGGTGACCCGCTTCTGCATCTCGACAGCAGCCTGCTTCAAGCCCAGAAACAACAGGCGCTGGCGGCTCTGGACGTCGCCAGGTCAGCCGCCGCCACCGCAGACGCCGCCTTATCTTCCGCCCAGAACCAATATGACCTGGCGCTCAACTCGGCGCTGACATCGGAGAGAGCCAAGCGCACTTCTCAATGGGTGAATTCTGCGCCATCGGCTTTCAACCTGCCGCTGTGGTATTACACCCAGGCAGAACAGATGACTGCCGCCCAGGCGGAAGTGGATGCGTCCCAAGAGGCTTTGACCGATGCACAGGGCAACCTTGCCAGCGTCGAAGCTTCGGCAGGCAGCAGTGATTTTGTGAAGATCGAGAAAGACCTAGCTGCGGCTGAGGCAGCCTATCGGGTAGCCAACGATTTGAATAATCGTGTGCAGAACGGGAAGAATATCGATCAATTGACGCGTTACGAACTTTATCAATTATCCATACAGCAAAACAACCCCTCCGGTAATCCCGCCAATTACCTGATCAGCGCCAGCAATATCGACCAGAACATCAAGAATTACTCACAACAACTCTTCGACGATGCCAAAGCGACTCTCAAGGACACGCAGAATACCTACAACAATGCGCTGACCACCAACGGTGCGAAGGATGTCTTGAAGGCGCGCGCCAATATCAGCTTGCAGCAGGAGCGTTACAACACCGCCATGGATTATGTGAGTTTCATCCGAACGGGCAGCATGTCTCCAAGCGTCACCACGGCCCAGGCGGCGCTCAACCAGGCTGAGGCTGCGAACGACCAGGCGCACAACGCTGTTCAGCAGGCACAGGCCAGTGTGGACCTGATCGACGTTCAACTGGCGAAGCTGACGATCTATGCTCCCATCGACGGCACGATCCTGACCCGCAACGTGGAACCGGGTGAATTCGTCCAGCCGGGTGCGATTGCCCTGAGCATGGCGAACATCAGCGAAATGACCATCACGGTGTATGTGCCGGAAGATCGGTTGCGAGAGATCAGTCTTGGGCAGAATGCAACCGTGAAGATCGACTCTGCCACCGGCAACAGACCGACTTTTAGCGCGGTGGTGATAAACATTGCAGACCAGGCCGAGTTCACTCCGCGTAATGTGCAGACCGTGGAAGGCCGCAGTTCGACGGTCTATGCCGTGAAGTTGAAGGTCTCCAACCCCACCAGTGAGTTGAAGATCGGTATGCCCGCTGATGTTACTTTTACAAAGTAATTAGCCGTGGACGATACCTTTTTTATTCAAACGGAGAATCTTCATAAACATTTCGGCAAGACCCACGCTGTGGATGGCGTTTCCCTGCAAGTGAAGGCAGGCGAGATTTATGGCCTGGTTGGCTCGGACGGCGCAGGCAAAACCACAACCATGCGACTTATTGTCGGAGCGTTGAAACCCGATTCGGGTGAATGCACGGTCTGCGGTTTTGATATTCAAAAACACACTGAAGACGCGCGTTCACAACTCGGTTATTTATCCCAGCGTTTTTCACTTTACGAAGATTTGACCGTGCTTGAAAATATCCGCTTCTTTGCCGAAGTGCGTGGACTCAAATCCGATGAGTGGCTGCCGCGTTGCATGGAAATTTTAGAGTTCGTTGGTCTTGGCAATTTCACTGACCGCCGCGCCGGACAACTTTCCGGCGGCATGAAACAAAAACTTGGACTCGCTTCCGCGCTTGTGACGCGTCCGCGTTTGCTACTGCTCGATGAACCAACTACCGGCGTTGACCCCGTCACGCGTCAGGATTTTTGGCAGCTCTTAATTAAATTAGTTTCAACGCCCCTCACATCTAGCTCCTCTCCCGATGGGAAAGGGGAAGGGGTGAGGGGAGAGCGAGAGGGGGGCCAGGTTTCGGTTCTGATCTCCACACCTTATATGGACGAAGCCGCGCGTTGTAATCGAGTCGGCTTTATGCGGCACGGGCAGATCATCGCGGAAGACACACCGTCGCAATTGCGAGATCGTCTGGCGGGACGCATCCTTGAATTGCGCGGTTCGCCGTTAAATCTTTTGCGCCAGATCGCGCATCAGGACCCGGACGTTGAAGATGTGCGCCCGTTCGGCGACCGGCTGCATTTACGCGTCGGCGAGAAAAAGGCCGAGGTCGTGGCGAACCGCCTCCCGTCCGCGATAAGAAGCGGTGGCGCAGCGCTCGATGATCTGCGTCCCATTCCACCATCCCTTGAAGATGTATTCATTTCATTGTCGGAGCAGGCGTATGAGTGACCCAGTCATCTTCGTTGAAAATCTCACGCGCCGCTTTGGCGAATTTGTGGCGGTCGATCACATCAACTTCCAGGTTGAACCCGGTGAAGTGGTTGGTTACCTCGGCCCGAACGGTTCTGGCAAAACCACGACGATCCGCATGTTGCTCGGATTGCTTGAACCCAGCGACGGCAAGGCTACTGTGCTCGGCTTCGACGCGTTTCGACAATCGGAAGATGTTCGTATGCGCGCCGGATACATGTCGCAGAAGTTTGCGCTGTATGACGATTTGACGGTCTGGGAAAATCTGGAATTTTACGGCGGCGTATATGGCATCCGCGACAAAGCCCGCATCAGATCGACCCTCGAACTGGTCGGCCTGACCGGGCATGATTCCACGCTGACACGTTCTCTCTCCGCCGGTTGGCGTCAGAGACTTGCGTTGGGCATCGCGGTGGTTCATCAACCTAAATTGCTTTTCCTCGACGAACCGACTTCCGGCGTGGACCCGACTGCGCGCCGCGCCTTCTGGGATTTAATTTATCAGTTCGCGGAAAATGGTGTGACGATTTTGGTGACGACGCATTACATGGACGAAGCGGAATACTGCGAGCGCGTGGGCGTCATGCGTGACGGAAAATTATTGGCGATGGATACGCCCACAAAATTAAAAGAAACCGTTGTTCCCGGCGATGTATGGGAAGTCTTTGCCGAACCTTTGCAGGATGGCTTGGCCGCCTTGCATGAAATTGACGGCGTCCTGCGAATCGGTTTGGCTGGCGATCACCTGCGTACCATCACAGAGCGCGGCATGAAAAAGGAAGACCTGCAAAAAGGTCTGGATGCCAAAGGTGTACATGTCACCAATATCGCCGCTGGCGAACCGACCTTGGAAGATGTGTTTATCTCGTTGGCGAGATAGAATCAAAGAACAGGTTTCATCAAGAAACCTGCTCTTTTTTTATTGCTGGACTGGTTGTTGAAGCGGCTCTTCTGGAATCACCAGCGCCATGATGATGTAAAGCAGGATGATGCCGAAATGTCCGCCGAGGAAAAATCCCAGCACGAAGATCAGACGGACAAGAACTGGGTCGATGCCGAAGTAGGTGCCGAGTCCTGCGCAAAGTCCAGCCACGACGCGTTTGGTTCGACTGCGCGTCAATTGTTTGTAGGAAGTGTTCATTTTATCTCCTTTTGATTTCTACAAAACATACGCAGGAGTAAATCCAAAGTTGCTGATTAATAGACTTCGGAGTTCTTCAAGAACTCCGAAGTCTTATTTATATTTTCTGCTCTCCACAAAATTCATACCTGCCGCGAAAAGGAGAAAAAATCCCAACATCATAAACAGGACCGCTTGCAGTCCCAGCCAATTCAATTGCCAGAATCCAAAGCCCGCAAAAGCCAGACCGACCAGTCCGTAAAAAATCGCGTTTCGCAAATAAGATGAGCCGATACGTTCCGCCTGTAAAATATTGCGGGCGATCATCTGCTCCAACGCGCGGACTTGCTCCTCGTGCCGATTTTTGCAGGCCAGAGAATCATTTACGAGTGCCGCGCAATCAACACATAGTCCGCGCTGACAGTGTTTGCAGATTCCGATGGCGGGTCTATCCGGGTGATAAAAACAGATCAATATTTTTCCTTTTCTTTCAGACCTTCCAACCTTTGATTTCTCGTTCCAATGCTTCGCGTTGGAACGAGAACCTGATGACGACGCAGGGCCTCATCATCAGGTTAACTTGCAGTCCTCAAGCCTTTATCACCGGATGCCTCAACACCGTCTTCAACTTTTCCGGCGCGGCTTTGCGCGGATCGCCGAGATAGATTTCGTGATGCTTACCGCCCGGCCCAACGTTGTCGCGATAGCCGTTCTCTTTCATGAATTCTCTCATGCGCTCGATGGTGGCCGGCTCGGTCGCATAAGGTCCGACGTGCATGACTTGTGCGCACAGGCCTTCTTCAAAATATTCCAACCTTGACTTTGCAAGCGCAGGCGAGTCGCCGCGTTTCTTCCGCACCTGTTCGCGCGCTTCCTCGAATAAATCTTTTGTGATCACGGGTGGCTGCATGATCATCAAGGTGTAAAACCAATTATCTTTTACCGTGATATCGAACACGCCGTCTTCCACCCACCACAATCCCTCCAATGCCATGACGGGATAATCAATGGCATTTGTTTTTCGTTTCTTCAACATGAATTTCAAGGTGTATGAAATTCCGTACATGGCTTCTGTGGCTTCCTGGAACGACGGCGATTTCCCCGGCTCCGATCCTTTTTCGATTGCGCCATCGACCATAGCGAATTGCAAACGCGGCGCTTTCACGATCTCGATTTTCTTCGCTGATGGCTGATACAAATATTTGAACTCTTTTTTCAAGTCAAGAATTTTCATTTTTTCTCCTTCCAGACTTCCGAGTTCTTCAAGAACTCGGAAGTCTCTATTTTACGGATTACTTTCTCGCCATATTTTTCGCGCAGGATGTCAACCGCGTCTTGCAACTTGCGCGACTTGTCGGACTCGACATCCCATAATCCAAGCTGACGGATGGGCGGACCGAGTCCGCTCACGCCGACGCCGATCAAACGCACCGCCTGTCCGGACCTGCGAACGGCCGCCATTAAATTTAGCGCCACCTCGGCAATTTCCTTTTCCTGATCGGTCGGCCGGGATAAAGTTGTCTGCTTTGTCACGGTTGTGAAATCAGGCCAGCGGATTTTCAACTTAATTGTTACGCCCACCAGATGTTCCCGTCTCAACTGACGACCAACTTCTGTTGCCTGTTCACGCAAAGTTTTTTGTAATGCCGCATCGTCGCGCACGTCGCGCGAAAAAGTTATTTCCTGGCTGATGGATTTTGTCTCACGCTCGGTTGTGATCGGCCTGTCATCGATCCCGCGCGCGTGACGTGCCAGATCGCGCCCGTTCTCGCCGAACAGGCGGATCAATTCGTTTTCAGGCCAGCGCGCGATATCGCCGATGGTGTGAATTCCCAATTCAGTTAATCGCGCGGATGTTTTTGGGCCGACTCCCCACAACATATCTGCCGGAAGAGGGGCGAGGAACGCGGCTTCTTCGCCAATCGGGACAATGGTCAGGCCAAATGGCGGGCCGTTTCCTTTTGCGGCTTTCTTTCCAACCTCGGTGGCGATCTTGGCAACCAGCTTGTTCGAGGCGATTCCGATCGAGCTGGGTAGATGTAATTCGTCGCGGATGCCCGCCTGAAGTCCGCGTGCGATGCGTTCAGGACTTTTACCGCGCAGATCGGAAATATCCAGAAAAGCCTCATCGATTGAAATCTGTTCGACAAGTGCTGTTAAGTTATGAAGGCGTTCCATGACTTGTTTGGAAACTTCGCTATAAAGTTTATGCCTTCCCGGAACGATGATCAGGTTTGGTACGAGGCGCAATGCGCGTGACATTGGCATGGCCGAGCGGACTCCAAATCTGCGCGCCGCGTATGAACACGATGCAACGACTCCGCGTTCATCGGGTTTGCCGCCAACTGCGAATGGCTTGCCGCGCAAGTCGGCATTGCGTGTTTCTTCAACAGAACAGAAGAAGGCATCCAGGTCGAGGTGAAGGATCGTGCGGCTCATCTAACCAATTATATAGCGCGATTGGGGGGTAATTCACATATTGAACAATTGTTCATTAAAAGTTATACTATGGACGGCGCATAACCAATGCCCGGGAACTGATTTTTCATTGGAGACGTCTTATATCGAGCTTGTTCCTGCATGGTTTGGAAGGAGAATGAATGAAATCAAAACTATCCATTAGCATTACCTTGATGTTGGCTGTTCTTGTATTTTCGCTCGTTCCTGCAGCCAGCTTATCAGTGCCGCAGCACGCCGCCGCGGTTTCAGTCTGTGATTGGGCGCAGTTCATCACGGACGTAACTGTTCCTGACGGAACATCATTTAGCGCCGGAGCCACCTTCACCAAGACCTGGCGCTTGAAAAATATCGGTACTTGCACATGGACAACCTCGTATGCGCTGGTGTTTGATTCCGGCAGCCAGATGGGCGCTCCCGCTTCAGTTAATTTTCCAGGCAATGTCGCCCCGGGACAGACCGTTGATTTGACTGTGAGCATGACTGCGCCGAGCGCGGCAGGTCATTACATCGGTTACTGGAAATTCAAGAACGCCTCCGGTGTCCTGTTTGGAATTGGCTACAATGCCAACAGATCCTGGTGGGTGGATATCAATGTATCGGGCGGCGGCAGTCCGTACGGTGTGTATTACGACTTCACATCGAACTTGTGCCAGGCCAATTGGTACAACGACACTGCGCTCCTTCCATGCCCGGGAACCGATGGAAGCGCTGATGGCTTTGCCCTTGGTTTGACCAACCCGGTCCTGGAAAATAATGTGCCGGCCCTGAATCCCGGTATTCTCATGTCTCCGCAACAAATATATAACGGTGTGGTTTATAGCATCTATCCCGCCATGACGATTCAAAACGGTGATTTATTTCAAGTCACGGTTGGATGCCAAAATGCCGCAGTTAGCTGCTATGCCCGTTATTTCCTGCAATATAAAACAGCAAGCGGAAATGTTTATACCCTGTGGACCTGGAACGAAAAATATGATGGCCTTTCATATAATGCCAGCATCAATTTGAGCGCGCTTGCCGGACAAAATGTAAGTTTGATTTTGGGCATCCGCGCATACGGATCGCCAGTGGGTGACCGCGCTTTATGGGTTCGCCCCGTTCTTGTGCGACCAGGAGCCGTGCCTCCCCCGACCGTAACGGGTACGCCTCCGACGCCTACATTCACGCCCACGCCGGGCGCCATTACTCCGATGCCTGCTGCCTGTGATCGCGCTCAATTCATTGCAGATGTGACTATTCCAGACGGCACAATGTTCAGCCCCAATGCACCTTTCACCAAGACCTGGCGCGTCAAGAACGTTGGCACCTGCACGTGGACCACATCTTACGCGTTGATCTTTGACTCTGGCGATCAGATGGGCGGGCCTGCTTCGGCGAATTTGCCGAACTCCGTTGTGCCCGGACAAACTGTCGATTTGACGATTAACTTAACTTCACCCAGCAGCGCCGGTTCCTATCGCGGTTACTGGAGACTCAAAAATGCCAGCGGCGTTCCATTTGGTATCGGCACCGCCGGGACCAAATCGTGGTGGGTCGATATCAAAGTGTCCGGTCCGACTGCCACGCCAACAGTCTCGCCGACGCCCGGTGGACCGACTGCAACTCCCATTGCAGGAACGAAGTATGATTTCGCTGCCAGCGCCTGTTCGGCAGCCTGGTACAGCGGCGCTGGAGCTTTGCCCTGCCCGGGCACGGATGGCGATCCGAGGGGCTTCGTGCTCAAACTTGCGAGCCCAAGACTTGAGAATGGTACGATCGATACGCGGCCGGGATTATTGACCTTCCCGCAGAATATTTACAATGGATACATTCAAGGTTTCTATCCTTCGTATCATGTCCAAGCTGGAGACCGCTTCCGCTCGATTGTCAATTGTGAATATAATGCCACCTCCTGTTATGTTGTATTCCGCCTTGATTATCTGGCTGGTACCAGTACGAACATCACCGTGTTCTGGGCATTCGTTGAAAAGTATGAAGGGCAATATTATCAGGCTGACCTTGATTTGAGCCCATTGGTCGGACAGGATGTGAAGTTCATTCTTACCATTCTCTCCGCCGGTTCCGCGACTGGCGATCGTGCTTTGTGGGTGGCTCCAATGATTTACAATGCTTCTGCTGCTTCGACGGCGACGCCGACCTTTACACCCACAT